>NZ_JBHFNP010000113.1:0-2687 GCF_041929235.1 Microseira sp. BLCC-F43 | reverse complement strand
AATATAAACCACATCCCAGAAAATGCCAAAAAGTGCGACATATCCCAATACCCAGAAATAAACTAAACCTGCACCAGAGCCAATATATCCTAGATAAAAAGGCAGCGTTACGAGTCCTCCTACTGTAGCGAGGAGTAACAAGCGAGTTTGCCAGCGACCAAACAAAGTAGGTGTCATTTTTATCTCCAATTGACTTAGTTTATCTATTTCGTATCTCGTTCCCAGGTTCAACCTGGGAACGCAAACATAGAGGGCTGCTGCCTCTGGGGAAAGGCGAGGCAGAGCCTCGGTGTTGGCGTTCCTTGGCAGGAGCCAAGGAACGAGGCAATAGAGGGCTGCTGCCTCTAGGGAAGGGCGAGGCAGAGCCTCGGTGTTGGCGTACCGGGTTGATTTCATGGCAATCGATTCATCGCCCATTTTAACCACTGTGACAAAGAACTAATCGGATTTAATCGGCGCAATCCTATTCCCCGTTTTGCCGCAAGGCTATCAACTGCAACTAGAGCCACATATTGCAAACCTAAAAAACTATCAACCGCTGCATTTGGGCCACCCAAAGTAATCACACCAGCGGCATACATTCGACCTACTTTCCGCCTGGGACGAAACAAAGCGAATCTTTTTTTCGGTGGTTCGGGGGCGGGATTTTGCATATCGATGATTTCAAAATCATTGCCCACGAGGAAACGCTTCCAAGGGTTGAGGGGAAGGTGATAATGTTCGACCATATCTTTCAGCAACGGTGTTTCCAGAACGCTGGCATTAAGTCCGGTGGAATCGATAATAAAGTCGGTTTCTAGGCGCGTTTGTCCTTTAAAGTCTTTCGTCTGAATGTAGGTAACAAGACCATTCGGTTCCCGTTCGACTTTTTCCACTTCTCCGAATTCAATTTTGTACCAACCTTCTTTCAATCCTTCATCTATTATCCGCTTCCAATCTTTGCGTTCTGCCGTGGTAGTTCCGCCCCAATCTGTCGTTAAACGGATGCGTTGTTCTGGGTCAGCTTTTTCTAAGATGGCACGCTGTTCGCCCGTCCAACAGCCTTTAGGCCAATTAAACGGTTGAAATTCGTTTGATCAAAGGCAGCCTGACTCAGCCTGCCCATTGGCCTCAAAAGCAATACCGCAACGCAGTTGCGGTGAGCAGTTACAGTGGTTTAAACTAAACTGAGAGGTCAAAAGTAGAAAATGGCTACCATATATCAAAAAACAGCAGTTGCTACGGCTGGAGCGCTGTTTATCGGTTTTGGAATAGTTGAAACAGCAGACGCATTTCTTCTCACTCCCCTAGATTCCTCTATCGAGTTAGGGGCTAAATCTGAAGCTGACGGTGTAGTTGCTAATGACTCAGCTTTTGACAGTCAGTCTGGCACAGTAAACCTATTAAGTGCGTCAGTCAAAGCCTTGGCTACCTCCAGTAACAAGAGCGTAACAACTACGGCAGAAGCAACAGCCGAGTGGTTCAATAACTCTCAAGGCTCAATAAATTTTTCCAACATAGGCTGGGACATTGAAGGACCTGTCAGTGGTTCAACTGTAGCAGGCGCAAATTGGTTTTACAGCTTTACTGCCAATGAAAACGGAACCTTCATTCTTGACTTTAACGTCACAGGCTTCAGCACATCTTCTTTGGGTACGTTTGGCTTGAATGGCTGGATTTTTGAATGGTCTGGATTAGGGGGAAATGAGGAAATTGGAGATTCTACCAATGCTTTTCCCAATTTTCCTATATTGGGAACAATTAAGCGGACGGTTGAAACTAGCTTAACTTACACCGTCGGATTACGCGATCGCGGGGCAAATATTGCAAGTACTGCACTGATTGGGGCATCAGGTGTTGGCAGCAGTAAAAGAAGTGGTATTTTTGAATGGAGAATAAACGCTGCACCTAAACCTGCCTCAATTCCTGAGCCTCCTTCCACTTTAGGCATTCTAGCTCTTGGTGCTTTAGGCACAAGTTTGTTAATACAGCGGATTGCAAGCTCGTCTAGGTACAGCAATTTTCGCGCCTTTTGTGTAGCGGCACCCTTAAGGGTGCCGCTACACAAACCAAGGTGTACCTCATCCGACTGCAATCCGCTATAAAGCAGAAGACCTGACGGGGTGACAAGCCGCCCAAAAGCAGCCAATCCGCAATGGTTTGAGGGAGGTTCTCTCAAAAAAGATGGCTGATAATTGACAGGCTTGTTGAGAGTAAGTGATTGATTGAGAATGATAATCAGCTCGGTCATCAGGGTGGGGAAGTATAGGGGGAAGACTCCTGAGTTAGGGCAAGAGTGACGGGAACCTGTAACTCTTGCCATGCAAGGGTGTCACCATTCTGGCGATCGCGAAAGCCCGTCGCAGGCATCGCCAAAGTACAAGAAATAGTGTTCTTAGTTAAAATCATGGCATTTTGAGAGAAATAATCAGGGTAAAGTTCCCTATTCCCCATTCCCAACCCCCACTAAAAGACTCCCGTCAGGAAGCCCTAGCTAGACAGTTTGAGGAGAAACATGGCTCTTAATCCCCGTTGAAAATAATTGATTTTTTGGGGAGAAAGAGCCATTTATGGCTCCCAGGTGTTACAGGACTGGGAATTTATCTGTTAGGAGTGAATATGCCAGCTGCCTTTTGGTCACCACGGTACATTGCTCCATTTGTCGTGCTGGTATTTGCAGGTGTATTTTCCAGCGTACATCTGCTGAA
>NZ_JBHFNP010000112.1:0-5134 GCF_041929235.1 Microseira sp. BLCC-F43 | reverse complement strand
GATAAGCTGATGATACTGGTTTGGGGAGAGCAAGAGTTTGTTAATGCGAGTGCGTACGCATTCCCACTGTTACCGCCGTCCGAGACTCCTGTCAGCTTGTGGGATACTTGGGATTTTCGCGGTCTGTGGAATCAGTCGATGGTGGTTTCCCAGGGTTCTCCCCCGAATAACTTGCCGCTGTCGTACCCAGTGCCGTGGCAATTTTATCCCAGATAAGGAAGCACTGGGGATTCTCAGTAGCGATTGTTTCAGTGCTTACAATCCCCAGTCAGCAGCAGCCAAACAAAAATGTTTGACCCACTTGGAACGAGACTTAGAAGCGCTAACACTTAGCCGTTTTGATGGCAATCGGCTATTGGCTGAGGCTGTTGGTGAGATTTTAGCCACTGCTAGAACCCTATATCGGGAGTATCATGCTGGTCAATTGAGCCGAGAAGCGATGGCGGCACAACGTCATGTACTGGAAGCCAAATTGCTTACTGTCTTGACTAATCCACCTGTCAAAGGTTGGCCTGCCGATGCCCAACGATTAGCCAATCGGATTCAACGTCATTGGACTGAGTGGTTCACTTTTTTAGACCATCCAGAAGTTAAACCGGACAACAATGATGCCGAAAGAGCATTGCGTCCAGTGGTGGTGCATCGCAAGGTGAGTGGCGGCGCTCATAGTGATTGGGGCGCTCAATTGGTGGCGAAAATGTTTAGCTTTCTCGAAACAGTCCGGTTGCAAGGAGAAGAAGCGATCGCTCAACTTTATCAGTTACTTTGTTTGGCTGGTCGCAGCCCTCTTGGTTTACAGTTCAACTGAACTAACTGTTAATTTCTGGCTGGTGATTCAACTTATTTTCACCCTTGCCTCTATCTTTCCCGTGGAAAATTCCACTCTTCTACCAAACGAGCAAGTGTGGTCATCACCATTCGCTGCTCCATTTGCGATACCGCAACGCAGTTGCGGTGAGCAGTTACATTTATCCCCTTTGACTCTGCCCCTCAATGCTTTTAAATTTTTCACTTAAAATGCCATCCCATTTTCTGACCTGAATCAACATCGAAAATCATTTTGATCGGTCAAAGTATCTCTAAGGAATTTTAGAAATTTGGCAGCTAGTTAAAGTTCCCATGATGCTCGTTATATTTACTAAGCGAATCGCTCACTTCCTCCTAAAGTTACTTCTAGTAAATTTTAATTATTCCTTGATTTTTGTCTCAAAATTTTACCTGTTTAACATCTCATTTATTAGATCAGCTTTCCTCATATATATCTGGTCGATCTTGGGAAATAACTAATGGTTTATCTTCGATTTATCCCAGTTTTATTGTGTTAATAATAATGAGAATCATACAGAGAGGGAAAGGCAATCTTTGATTGCCTTTCCCTCTCCCCGACCAGGCGTGATTCTGATTTTCATTCAGAGTTAAATTGAGCATATTCACTCATTGATAAAAGCTCCACTTTCTGTGGGGTGAGGTTCGAGAGTCGCCCCTCTCCCCTCCCCTTTGAACCGGACATGAGAATTTCGCACTCATAGGGCTATTGCCTTACTTCGAGCGAGTTTTAACTTGGGTTTTGTGTACCTGTTTGTGACACGCTCTGTGTAGGTGCTGAAGGTTTTCCTCGTCGTCTGTTCCGCCAAGAGCCACAGGTACTATGTGGTGGGTTTCTATTTCCTCTCCATTGAATAGTGGTTCGCCGCACTCTGGACAAAACCAGTGTTGGTTTTCTGCTATCCTGAAAAGCTTGGAACCTTTCTCGAAGCGGGATTTACCAAACTTTAGGTGGCGCTTTTCCCCATACTCTTTTAATCAGGGGTCATCGGGGCTGGCGTCACCTTTGACCTTTATATGGCGTTCGATGCGCCTGTACGCAATCTGGTACAGAACAAGTTCCTTGTCCTTCCCGAGTCGGTCGCTTGTATTACAAGCAAACACCCATTTGTTGCCCTTAATCGTCTTGAAGAAACGCTTGCGAACCCATGAAGTGTTCTGGTTGGGGTGTCTACGCTTTGCCCAACGCCAAAGGTATTGCCATACTCGATATGAGATATAGCTGAAGGTTTCTTTGCTCACATCTTGCACCTGTCAGGATAAACCCCGAATAGCCAAAAATAAAGTATAAGAAGACCACAGCAGCCAAGAGAGGAGTCCCTAATTTGTAGGTTACTAATTCAACGTATTATACGTATTATTACTGAGAAAACGACAAGCTACGCTCCCGCCGCGTTGATTTGCCAAATTTGGGGAAATATGAGAGAAAAGGGCGTGAAAAGATGTCTAGAAAAGCAAGAACAATGGAAACCATTCTTGCCCACGCCCAAAGTTTAGTGTACACCCTACTGCTGCTGATGCCGTCCCGGTATCAACAAGAAAACCTTGAAACCATGCTGGGATTGTTCTTGGAGGCAAAAGGACACCCTTTACCACAACACAGTCTCCAAAGCCAGCGCTTTAAGCCGATTTCTCAACCTTAACTCTTGGCCAACCCGAAAACTAATTCGTACAATTCGCCAACATATACTCAAACGTTTATTGGCAGAATCTCCCAGAGGACGACAGCCGTTTCTACAGGTAATTATTGACTTGACAACCTTAGAAAAACGGGGAAAATTTCAGCCATTTGAGCATTTAATCAAGGTCTATAACGGTAAACGGGGCTTACATTTGGTAGTGCTGTATTTAGTCGTAGGACGCTGGCGCATTCCCTGGAGTTTTCTGGTCTGGAGAGGTAAAAATCATCCATCTCCTGCCCAACTGGGTTTGAAATTAGTCAAACGGTTGCCCACAGCACTAACTAAACGTTTTCGGGTAATGATTCTAGTTGATACTGCATTTGCTAGTGTAGAATTTCTTCACGGGGTGCGGCAAAGCAAATTCCACGTGATTGCGGGAGTTCGTTGTGACCGACAATTAGTTGATGGTCGAAGCAATAGACAATTATGTAAGCGAGGTCAGCAAGTTTATTTAACAGGTTTGAAGTTTCCTGTTTCGATATCATGCTACTACTTACAGCGCGATAACGGTCAACTAGAAAAGCGATTTGTTCTCTCCACTAAACAACTAAAAGCTAGCACGATTACTTGGTGGGGTAGACGCAGATGGCAGCCTTGTTGGATGGTTTAAAACTGCCAAACATCGTTTTGGCCTGCATCGTTTTGGTCAAGGAACGCTTAATCGCGTCTATCGCTGGTTAGTACTTTCGCTGCTCACTTATCTTTTGGCCCATTGGGCTTATTTATCTACCAATTCTACTCATTTACCTGATTGGGGGCAAGCTGATCATACAGCACTAGAATTTATTTTGCCACAAGTTCTTATGTATGTTTTTTTACTTAACTTAGAACAAATGATTCCTTTGGCACGTAGTTACGGTTTTGACATCCACTTTTTTAGGTGCAAGATGTGAGTTTGCTCACCACACCTTTGTAGTAGTTAGCAAAACCTCTGAGAATTGGATTGAGCTTTTTGATTAGGACTTCCTGATTTAATTTCTTCTCCCAACCGCTTACAGAAGGCTAAAACCTTCTTTTTGGACGGCTTGATCCGAAGTTTTCCGCCATAGTGTCGGGAGTTGAATCCCAGAAAATCGCAGCCATCTTCCATTGACGTTATGACCGTCTTCTGGGCACTGAGTTCAAGACCTCGTTTTGACATCCATGCTTGAATCAGGTTTTGGACAGTTTCGAGACTTTCAAAGTCTCTGGCTGTGACGATGAAATCGTCAGCATATCGCACCACTCCTAATTTCGGGTTGGTGGTTTTTATGAATGTTTCTAAACCAGGCAATCCCATATTGGCTAATAAAGGCGAAATGACTGCGCCCTGTGGTGTGCCTTGTTCGGTTGGGTTGATTTTCCCTTGGAACACAAACCCCGCTTTTAACCATCCTTTGATGAGTGCTCGTTTCGGGAGTTCAGAATGGATTCATGGGCGATGTTGTCAAAGAATCCCTTGATGTCAGCTTCTAGAACCCACCTATGTCCGCCTGCACGGTTGAACCCTACTTTGTTAAAGCATTGTTCAATGGCATCTTGACAACTTCTTCCCGGTCGGAATCCGTAGGAGTGTTCCTCGAATACGGCTGACCATTCGGGTTCTAGTGAATTTTTTACTATTGCCTGTTCGATTCTGTCGTGGGTGACAGACGGGATTGAGAGCGGTCGTTTCTTCCCGTTAGGCTTTGGTATTTCCACCCTTCGAGTTGGTCTGAGGTTTCCCCGATTCGGGTTGTTTACCAGAATCACTCGTTGTTCCGGGGTATTGACGATTTCTTTGTCAATTCCTGCCGTCGCTTTGCCAAGATTGGTGTGAGTGATACGTCGAACTGACAATAGCAAATTTGCGTAGCTTCTTTGCATCAACTTTTGCCAGATGCTTAACTTGCGGAAGTCACCTTGTTTTCTCGCACGAAAGATTCTCTGACGTAGGTTTCTAACGAGTTTGTTAACCTGATTCCAGTTAATCTGATTCCAGTTTTCAAGCTGTCTCTTTAGTTTGTTTGTTGTCTGTATTGACACCATCTAACTTATCCTCAGATTTGATTCCCTTGTCTTGTTTCTCTCGTATAAGACCCAGAGGAAGTCTGCTAAACTTTCGTTCAGAGGTGATGTTTCAACCCCTATCTGGCTGATTGCCAGCCAGCGTTTGCTTTTTCCCCTATCCTTTACCCTCCAGAGAGTTCCGTCTTTGTTACCTCCGACCTACTAAGAGTTTTCGACCTCTGTTAGACTCTGTAGGGTTTACCCTGTTGTATCGTTTAGTTTTTCAGTTTCCGTTAGGTGCTATCTATTCTGCGGTGGGTTTTGTTCACACGATCCAGGAAAGGTTAAACCCTCAATCCTATCCACGTACCTTTTGGTTAGAGCCTGTCAGCCTTATTTGGCTCTTTTCGTGATTACGCAGTTTGAGCAATAGTTCACTTATGTTCACCATTGGGGATTTCCCTCTTGCTCCTGACTGTCTTTGGCTGACAGCTTCGGCTACTTTCGTGGACTGCATTCCATCTCGTTCATTACTTACTTGAGATGTGACCGGACTCGCTTTGAGCCTTTTACGTGAGGGTAGAGGGTGTGAATGCTATAGGAGAGTCGGCTCTCCGTACTAAACGACCAGTTCAGGTGGCGCTAACCTGTCACGAATG
>NZ_JBHFNP010000111.1:0-58886 GCF_041929235.1 Microseira sp. BLCC-F43 | reverse complement strand
TTTGATTGTCATGTAGGGACAAGGCATCAATAAGCTTTGCCCAAAACGCGAAGGTTTTCTGCTGCCGTGTCCCGACCGCCAATTTTGATTGTCATGTAGGGACAAGGCATCAATAAGCTTTGCCCAAAACGCGAAGATTTTCTACTGCCGTGTCCCGACCGCCAATTTTGATCGTGATATCATATCATTTCCGAGCGATTATTCACCCTCGGCAGCCGGGACACGGCAATATCAAAGTTATTTGTTTGTTCGAGATATATATAATGCCGTGTCCCTACGCAATCAAGGGGTGAGGTTTTGTGACCAGAGATGGTAGCAAGAAACCCGGTTTTTAGGGGTGCTAGTTTTGGCTGTTTCCTTCCTGTTTTTCCATTTCTGCCAAAATTTCTTCTGGGAAACGACCTGCGCGACGATCTTTAGGTGAAACTTCGTGAGGTTCCATCACTCCTTTGGGTAGGTAAACCAATTCTCTCAGCGGATTCACCATCGGGTCTTGAGTGACTTTGTAAGGCAATCTTCCCATCGCCACGTTATCAAAGTTCAACTCGTGACGGTCGTAAACGCAAAGTTCGTATTCTTCGGTAAATGACAAACAGTTTGTGGGGCAAAACTCAACGCAGTTGCCGCAGAAAATACAAACCCCAAAGTCAATACTGTAGTGCTTTAGCTGTTTCTTTCTGGTTTCTTTGTTAAATTCCCAATCTACTACTGGTAGGTTGATCGGGCATACCCTGACACAAACTTCGCAAGAGATACATTTATCAAATTCAAAGTGAATCCTGCCTCGGAAACGTTCAGAGGGTATCAGCTTTTCCTAAGGATATTGTACTGTAATCGGACGACGGCGCATGTGGTCGAAAGTAACTGCTAACCCTTGTCCGATATGGGCTGCTTGCAAGCTTTCCTTAGCATAATCGCCAACGGATTTAAGAAATTTAAACATTAAAGCCCCCAGCCTGAACAGACAGGAATAAATATTGGCTTGGTAATTGGTAATTGGTAATTGGATTAATGTGACAATTATCGATTACTCATTACCAAGGTTTTTGTTTATAAGATGGTTTGAGTGTTAACTTTATCTCTTCGTTAATTAACTTAACTTCTATCTAAAGTACGAGTCTGATGTTAAGTTTGGCTGTGTTGATAAATACAAAATTCCTAGTGCAATTGATAGTCAGCCGGGGCGGGTTTAAGGAAATATCTCGTGGTGCCACCGCATGGTTGGTAAAACCCGCCCCTACATTAGTTGAATGATATGGATATACATCAATCTACTTCTTTTAGAAGAGGATTGTTAAAAAGCTAAAAGATACTTTTAATGATTAGCGATCGCAAATCATTTGCAATTATTGTTTGTTTAAAGTAAAAAGTCATGGCTATTTCACTTAAACCGCTGCGAAACCAAGTCATTGTCATTACCGGCGCTTCTAGCGGCATTGGCTTGGTAACCGCGAGAATGGCTGCAAAGCAAGGCGCTAAGCTAGTTGTTGCAGCGCGGAATGAGGAGGCGCTGCGTCAACTGGTGGAAGAGATTCGCGCTTCTGGGCGTGAGGCAATCTACGTCGTCGCGGATGTGGGGCGAGAAGAAGATGTGAATCGGATTGCGGATGCAGCGATCGCACACTTTGGACGCTTCGATACCTGGGTTAATAACGCGGGTGTATCGATTTTCGGTCGCTGCATGGATGTTACGATACCTGACATGAAGCGCATGTTCGATACTAACTTTTGGGGCGTTGTATATGGTTCCCGCGCTGCTGTGAAACACTTTCAAGATCGGGGAGGTAGCGGGGCGCTGATCAACATCGGCAGCTTTTTTGGCGATCGCGCCACGCCGATCCAGTCCACCTACTGTACTACAAAGCACGCGCTGCACGGCTTTTCGGATGCGCTGCGGATGGAGTTAGAAAAGGATAAGATACCCGTCTCGGTAACGTTGATTCACCCCGGTAGAATCGACACGCCATATAACGAACATGCCCGCAGTTATATGGCAAAACAACCGGCGCATCGGGGGATGATTTACCCGCCGGAAGCGGTAGCAGAAGCAATTTTATATTCAGCCGAACATCCGAAGCGGGATATGTACGTTGGCTTCCAGGCGAAATTCTTTGCGGTGTTAGGTGCTTTAGCGCCGCGATTGATGGACAAGTTGATGGAAATTTGGATGTATCCTTCCCAGCAATCGGATCGCCCTTCGCGCGATCGCGAAGACAACGCACTCTACCATCCTGGCTATGGGATGCACGAAAGAGGAACCCACCAGGGATGGATTCGATCCGGTAGCTTGTATGTGAAAGCATCAAAGCATCCAGTTGCTACCACCGTAGCTGTTGTAGCAAGTCTCGGCGTAGCAATTTGGTGGCTGACAGCGTCCTTTTCCCAAAGTTTTTGAAGTAGGGTGCGTTAGGCGCATTTGCATATTTTATTTTTGGGCAATTAATTCATTTTTGCGCCGTAACGCACCGTCAATTTATTAATAATTTAATCTGCCCAATTTTCCAAACTTAATCCTGGAATTTGTGACAACTCTCTCACATTATTTGTAACTATAATCAGACCAAGGCTGATTGCTTGGGATGCGATTAACATATCCATCGAGTCGATTGCAATACCCCTGGGTTCCAATTCGGCTCTAATTTGTCCATAAGTCTGGGTTGCTCTTTCATCAAATGGCAAGACTTCTAGAGGAATTAAAAACTGACTCAAGGCGGCTCTATTTTGCTCTGAACGTTGGCTTTTGTAAGCACCATATTCTAGTTCTGCCACCGTTATGGATGAAACCCCTATATCAGATAGGTTGAGGGTTTGAAATTTTGCCAAAACTTTGGCAGGCTTCTGTTTGATGATGTAGATGCAAATATTAGTATCTAGTAAAAACCTCATTCCCATGCCTCTCTAATTTCTAGAATGGGTTGTTCTCTAGTTTCCATGAAGTCTTCAGAGAATAGGTTTAAACTATCAAACAAAGCTTGCCAAGGATTTTCTTTGGGAATCAGAACAATGACGCCGCCAATTTTTTTGATATAAACTTCACTACCTTGGATTTGAAATTCTTTAGGCAAGATGACCGATTGATTATCGCCATTCATCAATAATTTAACTGTTTCCATTTTTGACCTCTCTATCTGTACTATATTATCTATCTCTACAATTGCCTTTTGCTTGTAGCCAGCATTTTCTAGTATAACTGGAACTTCTTTCCAATTTCTCGGTCGCTTCTGGGTGAGAGTTTCAATATAGCGATACAGTCCTCTCGATAAGTCTACTCTCAGTCCCTTGATATCTCGGTGGAGTACTGTAGCAATTTCCGGAGGACTTTGACCGCAAAGTATTCCACGAAGATAGGCTTGTTCTAGAGGCGTCAGTTGTTGTTTTTGAATTTTCGTATACAGTCGCTTTGCTGCTGTTAAATCCTTGTAAAGTTGTGAGAGATTCCAGCTATTAGCCGCTTGGGGAAACTTTTCTGACTGTGATGTTAGGAGTTGGGAAAATGCCATATTTAGGGGTAAAGTATTCTGTGGCGATGGGCAAGAAAGTGATAGCTGCTACCCCAGAAACAATTTATTTATATTTATATCTACGTAAGTATTGAATATCAATCAGTAATTGACTGGAGTTTTATGGAATGTTTTTAATAAAAATTCAATAAATGCAGGTTTTTTTAAACTTTGCTTAAAAATTAGACGTACTTTTCCGGATGGGATGACAACCCCAGAGAAGTTAGTTAGATCGGGTTTTGAGCTTGGTTGACTACTGACAGGGGTTCAACCGGCAGCTTACAACTGCCTGTGATACACCCATATGACTTACGTAAAACACCTTTGTTTCTATGAAAAATCGTTGATTTGGCAACTAGAGATCTATACAGAAACAAAGGTGATAGCAAGGTCGTGCGTAAGTCCTGACCCAATTGAAAACCGTTGTAAGTCCGTATCTTTTTGGCGGTCAACCTGGAGCAAAGCCTGATGGGACAAGGTTTCAGGTGGTCTGACCTAACAAAACTAATAAACTATTGGAAAAAATTGCTAATAAAACAGCTAATAAGTGTTAGGTATATCTCGGAATTGCTTGTTTAAAGTATTAATTAAGTACTGATTATCCTGATGGGGGAGTAATACAGATATGGGGATTTCTTTTCCTGTCAATGGAGAACATCATGATGATGTAGGAGGTGGACATATGAACACCTCGTTTACCATCAACTCGAATGGTAATCTGTATGCTACCACTCGAACTTGGACGAATGTAAAATTGATGGGGTTTACAGGTGGTGTTTTCATCGCAATAACCGATGAACAAAAGTTTCCAATTTGGGCAACTGAGCAACACAGATATGGTGTTGATGGTAAATGGATAAAACGGAGCGATCGGACTGAAACCTGGCAATCAACAGTTCCGCTAGATATTTTATCCAGAGCAAAGGGCTATGCCATTATTCAACAGCATACTCCAAGACCTAGAGTATTGGATTGGCTTAAGTCAGAAGAAGGACAAAGAATTATTCTGGCTGCTGTTGTTATATTGTCGATGTAAATAAACGGGGTTATGCCAATCCAAACTTGATATTGTTCGCGCTGCTGTTGTGCTTTTGATGTTCTAAAAAACTTTGATGTTAATGACCCGCTAAAATGAGGTTAAATCATGTCACAGACTTCTCTCTCAGTTTCAATTAACGACTTTCAAAAACGCTTTCAAGAAAATATTCAGCAAGAATTCAACCAACTGAAAAAGCCAAATATTTTAATTATTGGGAGAGCAGGTGTTGGTAAAAGTTCATTGATTAATGCAATCTTTGGCAGCGATGTGGCAAGAGTCGGAGCAGGTAAACCTGTTACTTTGTCATACAAATGCTATTCTAGCCCTGATGTGTTAGTGAATATCTATGACTCAGCCGGATGGGAAGGGGGTGCTGAAGGAGAGCAGAAGTTTTTAAAGGATACAGAAAATTTTCTGAATCAGCGTCAAACAGCAAATTTAGAAGATCGCATTCACATCGTTTGGTATTTAGTAGATGCTCCAGGGGCGCGTTTTACAGACTTTGACGCTAGGATCGTTCGGAACTCACTGAAAGATATACCCGTACTGTTCATCCTATCAAAAAGCGATATAGCGGATGAAAATCAGATTGACAGCCTCAAAAATGTCATTGATGAATCGAACATACCCAACCAAGTAGGTATCATCGAAGTTGCAGCAAGTCCGATGATGAAACGCGGAAAACTTACCTGCGAACCTTATGGTCTTGATGAAGTCGTTTGTAAAACCCTGGAGATACTTCCCGACTTACTTAGACGTGCATTCATAGCTGCCCAGCAAGTAAACCTCAGTGAGAAAGACAAAGAAACGAGAGATATCATTATTGCAGCCACAACGGCTGCTTTCTGGATTGGATTTTCCCCTATCCCCTTCTCAGATACTCCTGTGTTGTTGGCTGGGCAAGTTGGCTTGGTTGCCCGTATAGCAGTCATTTACGGTTTCAAGCCTGTTCAAGTCGTGACGAGTTTTGTAGGAGGAATAGTAGGAGGAGTTTCTACTGCTGTTATAGGACTTCTCCTGGCAGACTTTCTCAAATTTATTCCGGGTGTAGGAACATCGCTTGGAAGCTTGGTTGATGGAACAATTGGTGCCATACTAACAGCCGCGCTTGGTTTCAGCTTCAGGGCGTTGTTCCGCGAGATTGTTAAATCCAATATTAAGGGTGAACAAGTGCAGTATACCGAGGAGTGGATGCAGAGTTTTCTTCAGAAGAGATTTCAGCAGGAATGGGACAGGCTTCTCAAAAATAAGAAACTCGATAAGAAACTCGATGACTACGAACCTCTAGATGAATAGGCTCTAATTCAGGGAAGCTAGGGTGGGTAAGTGTCCATCCAGCTTTTTGCTGCGATCGCACCAAACCCAACTAAATCATTAGCTTTGAGACAATGCAACAGGAACTTAGCTAGTTTTTGGAGCAAGGTATAGAGAGTGTTAGTGCTAGATCGATCGAAGGTGGGCTGCTAATTACTTTACAGTGACGAAATATGCGCGAATAGCCCTAATTTTGACAGCAGTTTTCAAGTCAACAAAAAACTAATTCAATCAAATAAGTTAGACATTAGTTGGAGCTTAAAATGCGTAAACAAGATGGATTTTGGGGTTTTCTCAATACCTTTAATCTTGGGTTATCAGGTTACTTAATTGCTTCTGTACTGGGTGAGTCTTTAGTCAAGACTAGCGAGAATTTAGCTGAAGCTACCACTAGAGCATCGCAATCTGTAGAACAATCAGCAGAATTATTATCTGAGACGACCAGAGAAGCTATCCCAAAAGTAATTATGAAGCCATCAAAAATGTTTATACCAGTGGTTTTTGCAATAACTACTTTAACTACCACATTAATTCTGGCAAAAACACCAAAATTGAATGCAGAGCCTAAACTTAATACAATATCTCAATCAAATCTTATATATGAAGATATACCACCTGCTCCTCCTCTACCTGTTCGTCCTTTTGTTGTTTTTGTAAATGGTTATCAGGACTGCTGTGCTTGGCGTATGAATAAGCTTGAATCAAGGCTATTGGCTATGAATGCTGAAATTATTAAAGTTCCTTATAGTGATTTTATAAATGGAGCAATAACTTGTAGGGGTATCGAACTAGGACGTTGTTTTACGAGTACTGATGTTGAATTTTTGAGAAAAGGTGAAGATTTTATCAATAACCATCTTGACAGAAACCGTCCTTTAATTTTAATTGGACATAGTTTTGGTGGTGATTCAATTTTGAAACTTTTACCTCGGATAAAGCGTCAAGTTCAATTTGTAGCTGTTATTGATCCTGTTACAACAGGTGGATTGCGGCTTACTTCAAGAAATATTCCAAGAAATGTAGGTTATTTTTTTAATAGATGGCAAACAAATTTTAGTTTAAATCCACGTAATTTGCCGGAAAATATTACTGTACTTCCAATTAATTTCAGGTGTTCAAAAAAAATTAATTGTAATGCAAGTATCTGCGATCAAGACGCTCAAAATATCGCTAGAAATGCTGACTTTTCTCCAATAAGAGATGGTAGATATCAAAAGAGAGTTACTCATCAAGGTCTTGCTGAAGATGAGTATATTCAAAAAATAGTTGGAGACAAAATACAAGTAGAATTGGGTATTATTACAAACGGTTTTTATAGACAAGATGGTAAACCAAATGTTTATCTCGTAAATGTAAATAATCGTGCTTTTTGTCACGTTCAGAGTCCTGCTCAAATGGAAAGATTTGGAGGTTTTGGTAGAGTTGTTGTTTTTCCAAATGACTCATTTAAAATAGGCTTAAGAGATGCTGGTGCGTGTTATTAGAAGAAATAAGCACTTCTTATGAGTAATGGTTAGCGATCGCTCTCAACTTCAAAAACTTTGTCAATCTGCAATAATTTTTGCAGCTAGGTTTAGAGATGTTTAAGCGATCGCTAACTAGCATCAATCAAAACAGACAAAATATTGCGAGCTTGTTGCGCTCCTGCCGGATTTCCTTCAATTGTTGCCATTAAACTAGCGCCCCCAATTAACAGTAAGTATTGCTGCGAGAACGATCCTGGATCGCGCACTCCTGCTTCAGAGGCTAACTGCATAATATATGTACGGATTGCCTCTCTTAAATCAACTGAAACTTGATGAACTGGATGAGCAGCATCGGCAATTTCTAAAACCGCGTTGATAAAAGGACATCCCCGAAAATCAGGTTTAGCATACCATCCTTGAAGCACATCAAACGTAGCAAGCAATCTTTCCTTCGCTGTATTACCTCTGTCAGCAACAGATTCCTCAAACCAGCGTATCCACTGTGCTGAACGATGCTGCATCACTTCCAGAATTAAATCATCTTTTGAGGGAAAGTGCCTGTACAGCGTTCTTTTGGCAACCCCCGAAGCGGCAATCACCTCGTTAATACCAACATTTTGAATTCCCTTTTGATAAAAAAGCTGCGACGCAGTTTCTAAAATTCTTTGCCGCGCAGCACTTGATTCGCCAGTCATGTTTTTTGCAGTAGACAGATTTGTCTCCATACAGCTATACTAGCATCTATGATAGGTAGACAGATTTGTCTACCTGAGAATTGTTTGGAGTGAAAACCGATGGAATTTACGATTCATACGCTGGAAACTGCACCCGCAGCCTCAAAGGAAGCCCTGATTCATGCCAAGGAGACATTTGGTTTAATTCCCAATTTGGAGGGAATCTTAGCAGAAGCACCCGCAGCCTTGAAAGGCGGAATGGCATTGTGGGATTTGTTTGCCTCCAGCAGTTTGACACCAATTGAGCAACAAATTGTTTATCTAACTGCAAATTACGAACATGATTGCCGTTACTGTATGGCAGCTCATTCCGGGTTAGCGAAAATGGTTGGTATGGCTTCTGAAGATATTGATGCACTTCGGAATGGACAACCTTTGGCAGATCCTAAATTGCAAGCATTGCGCCTATTTACGCAACGAGCGATCGCAACAAGAGGCTGGTTAGAAGATCGAGAAATCGAAGAATTTTTGGCAGCAGGTTATACTAAACAACAAGTTTTGGAAGTAATTTTAGGAATAGCTGTCAAAATTATCCACAACTACACAAATCATATTGCTAAAACACCTCTAGATAAAGCATTCCAGCCCTATGTTTGGTCAAAACCTGCAGTAGCGATGTAGGTAATCTGCTAACGGCGATCGCTTGCGGCGTGCGAGCGATCGCAATCCACATTTTGGACGCGCATAGGGTGGCTGAAGACCCAGCACAATATCTTCTCTTTGAACATCCATTTCTACCAGCGGGTTCGGAAACTGATGCAAGCTCTGAACAAACCTAAAAATTGACCAAAAACTGCAACACCTGCGTCAGTTAAAACCGACTGGTTTGATTGCATTTAGTCGGTTTTAACCGACTTGAGCTAAAAGCCTTTGAAATTTATTTCCGGGTGGGTTCTGATGCAAGCTCTGAACAAATCTAAAAATTGACCAAAAACTGCTACACCTGCGGCACTCCTAACAAATCTCAGGACTAAAGCTGCGTGTCAAAATTACTGGCTGGTGCGTGACGTTACAAGTCTCATTGCTACGTTGAAATATGCTCACAACGTCACGCACCCGGAGAGAAAAAATATGCCAGTTGCGTAAGTCCTTAAATCAGCAATCTGCAATCTGAAATCTCAAATCAGATCGTCATTTCATAATAAGGCAACGGATAGGGTGCAATACCTTCCCAACGCGCATCTGGTTTCCAAGCGCCGTTAAGTTCTTCGCGACGCCTTGTATAAACCGTCATCTTATTATCTTCAACTTTCATCAGATTGTATTGCAGCGGAAATCCGGGCGTCCACTCGCGCACGGGGGCGCCAAAAGTTCCAGCACCGATAATATTAAGTTTGCGTCCTCCTGCACTGACATCATAGCTGTAAAGACTCTTATCGGATTTGTGGACATGTCCGTGCAACGCAAAGCGGAAACCTCCTTTTGCTAACCGTTCCATAAAGCCGCTATCTTTGATTCGATCTTCAAACGGACTGGAGAGGGGATGATGCCAAACTGCCATCTTCAAAAAGCCTTCATAGAAGTCTTGATTGTCGCGAATTTTATTCAGGGCGAAGGTGATAGCATCGGGATGAATGCTAGCTTCTTTGGTTTCATTGCTATCTAATTGCCAAGAAGAATTTAGACCTAAAACTAATATTTTTAGCCTGGGCATGTGATACACAATCCCTTGATGTTCGTATTCCAAGGGATAAGATTCCATCCTGATAGCTTGATAAAAGTTTCTGAAGTGGTCAAAACGCCGTTGGTGTACCTCGTGATTGCACTTTAAAACCAACCTGCCATTTTCTCGACATTTTTCATAAGCTTTGTCGCCTAAATCCCAGTTGAGGTCGTGGTTACCGGGAACGATAATAATATTGGAACGCTTGATCCGAAATTCCCCAGCCAATTGGGTGATAAACTTTTCCGCAGCATGGTATTCTTCTTCCGTCGAGCGATTGGCAATATCGCCAGAAAGAATTAGCGCGTCGATTTGATTAAAATCGAGTTCCGATGACAAATCGTTTAAATCGTCAGCGAGGGTGCCGTACCAATTATTCGCCTCGGCGAGGGTGCCAAAGTGTAAATCTGAAAGGTGAAGAATGAAGGATTTGGGGACAGAAATAGTTTGGACGGTTGGCATAGATGCTGACTCTTCTACTGTAAGATCGATTGGGGTGAGTGTGAGGGTATGATTGTAAAAATTGCAGCGCTCTTGAATTGCTGCAATGGTATCGAGCCAATAAATTTCTTCTGTGGTCAGAAGAAACTCGTTCAGACGAGGTAATATTTCTGAACTGGATAATTTTTCTAACGCATAAGCTGCACTCCTACGAACGTCAAAATTTTCATCTTCCAATGCATAGCTAAGCACTTCGATTGCCGCGGCATTGTCGATTTTTCCTAACGCATACGCTACGCTTTTACGCACTTCAACACTTTCATCTCTCAAAGCGTAGAACAAAGCTTGCACCGCCTCTGCATTGCCTATTTCTCCTAACGCTGCAACGACGGTTATGCGAATATGATAGTTTGGGTCATTTAAAGCATAAAGTAAGGCTTTAGCAGCGGCGCCATTGCCGATTTTTCCCAAAGCATAAGTGGCATTTCTGCGAACCTCAACATCTTCATTTTTTAAACTAGAAAGCAGCGATTCAACCGCTGAAGCATCGCCAATTCTTCCCAAGGCATAGGTTGCACTTTTGCGAACATCAACATCTTCATCCTTTAAACTAAAAAGCAGCGATTGAACCGCTGCTGGATTGGGGATTTTTCCTAAAGCTTCCGCCGCCTTACTGCGAACGTTAGCATTTTCATCTTTTAATACCAAAAGCAGCGATTGAACAGCTGCTGGATTGGGGATTTTTCCTAACGCCTCCGCCGCACTACTGCGAACGTAATCATCTTCATCGTTTAAAGCCAAAATCAGCGATGAAACCGCCGCCTGATCGCCGATTTTTCCTAACGCTTCCGCTGCACTCCAACGCACGACATAATCCTCATCGTTTAAAGCATAAAGTAGGGCTGCGGTTGCTCCATCATTGCCAATATTTCCTAATGACTCGGCGGCGATGCTGCGAACGTAAGAATCATCATCGCTTAAAGCATCGAGTAGCGGCTCAACTGCGGTGTCTTTATTGATATTGGTTAATGCATCCGCCGCACTCCAACGCACATAATATTCTTGATCTTTCAAACCTTGTACTAGGGCATCGACAGCGGCAGCATTGCCGATATTTGCTAAGGCATCTGCTGCGCTGTTGCGAACATCGGAATCTTCATCGTTTAAAGCGGGGAGCAATGCTTCAACAGCGGCTGGATTGCCGATTTTTCCTAATGCTTCTGCCGCACTCCAACGCACCATATAATCTTCATCGTTTAAAGCTTGAAGTAGGGCATTTACGGCGGCGGTATTGCCAATTTTTCCCAGGGTGGCAACGACGCTGACGCGCAGGTCAGAATCTTCATCGTTTAAAGCTTGAACGATCGCATCGACAGCGGTTGCGTTGCCAATTTTTCCTAATGCTGTCGCGACGCTTCTGCGAACAATATAATCTTGGTGTTTTAAAGCGGGTAGGAGGGTTTCCGTTGCTGCTTCAGTGCCGATATTTCCTAATGCTTCAGCGGCAATACCGCGAACCACATAATCTGTATCGTTTAAAGCTTGCACTAAAGCGGTAACCGATGCTTCGGTGCCGATGTTGGCGATCGCATAAGCCACACTTCTGCGAAGATCGGAATCAGGATGCTTCATCGCTTGCACCAACGCCCCCACCGCCGCTTCGCTGCCAATCGCAGCTAACGCCTCCGCCCCCCGCCTGGAAACATCCGGATTTTGATGTTTCAGCACCTGTACTAACGCTGCTACTGCTGTCTCCGTACCAATAGCAGCAAGCGCTTCTGCTGCCCGCTTACAAATACGCGGTTCTTGATGTTTCAACGCTTGCAATAAAGTTCCAAGTGCTAAATCCGAGCGGGTTTTAGCTAATAACCGCATCTTGATTGGTAGCGGAATTTCCATCTGGGTAATTAACCCAACTGTTGCTACTTGAAACTCTGGTTTTGTCGCACCTGCCAATCTTGCTCCTAGCTGCAAGTCCACATCAATGGCTAAATTCACTACCCGCAGCGCCTGCTGTTGTTCGTTTACCAACTCCAACATCAGCGCTAAAGGTTCTGTCCATTTCAGATAGTTTAGGTATTGGCGTTTCAACTCCTCATCGCTGAGATGGGGTAATTTTTCCAGCAAACTTTCAGCGGTGTAATATTCCTGAATCAGCGGGTGCTGAAACTCAATTTGATTGCCTACCCCCAGTTGAATTAAGTGATGCTTGAGTAAATCTTCCAGTCGAGAAATAGCACGATCTCTAGGTTTATCAAACTGTTCATCCCGCAGAAACGCCGTCATAATTTCTTCCGCTTCTTGCCTGGGAATTGCCAATTGCAACTCAGTTTGTTTGTGTCCCTGGGTCATTTTAAACGCTAAATGCTGCAACAACGGCTGCCACCAGCGCCGCGACTCATCCATTACCGGGGCATCCTGCTTGAGTTTCTGGGTAAACTGGCGAAACACCAAACCCAGGTTAGAAGGCACAACTCCCGTGGCGCTAAACAGGGAACACAGCATCATTAAAGGCAGCGGCGTTTGCCCAAACTCCCGCAACCGCTTGCCCAATTGTCGCAGCATCTGCTCGCCCCCTTCTGGCAGATACTTGTTGACAAATTCGCGCATCTGTGATTCGGTCAGGGGCAGCATTTCCAACTTTTTGCCAATGTCTAAGTCGCCCCCCACACCAAAATCCCGCGTGGTGAACACCATCGGCGTGGTGGCGTTTTCGTGCCGAAACCTGGATAAATCTCGCCGCGCTGCCTCGGAAGGCAACTCGTTCAAACCATCGACTAAAAGCAGAAATTGCCTAAATATGCTGGAAAAGGAATACTTTTTCCTGCAAAACACGATTGAGGATTACAACAAGCAGATTTGGGCGATTAAAGCGCTGGGAATTAGCGGCACGGCAGGGGTTGTGGCGCTGATGTTACAGATGAAAATTAGCGCGATCGCTACCATTGGCTGTTCAATCCCCTTGTTTTTTTGGATACTAGAAAGTCAGTGGAAACACTTCCAACGCGGTTTCTATCCCCGCGTCGCCGAAATTGAAACACTTTTGCTCGAGTGTGGTTATTGTTCTCCGGGAATTTACGGAGGTTGGTCGCGTACTTTAAAACGCAGTTTGATTCCCAAGCGCCAAGGTTACCTTTGGGATGGATTGTTCAATCCCACCGTGTATGTGACTTACATTTTGCAAATAGGGTTTTTGTTGGTAATGGCGGCGATCGCACCGGGGTTTTTGAAGTAATTGCTAATTGCTAATTGCTAATTGCTAATTGTTCAAAATGCTATTAGCTATTACCGCATCTAATAATACTTCAGCACCAAACCTGACTGGATCGGTGCAGGTTAGATTTGTTTCAGCTTGGATTTGCGCGATCGCACCAATGGCGGCAGTATCATCTAAGTGTCCGGTATTGAGAGCGATCGCGGCTACTTTTGCAGGTTTAAATGCACCCGCCGCACTTGCTACACTTTCGTATAATTTAATCGCTTCTGGTAAAGGTGGAATTGGCACTTGGGGATGGTTGCGGATGTGAGATTGTCCCGCGCGATGGACTAATATCAAATGGGTGGGTTGCGAACCTCGAATTAAAGGTAAAGTTGCAGTTGAACCTGGATGGAGTAGGGAACCTTGTCCTTCAATAAATAGGATTTCATTATCTGCATTTCGCATTACTAACTGTTCCACTGCACCAGCGGCGAAGTCAACTCGGACTGCATCTAAAGGTATGCCATCGCCGGATATCATAATACCAGCTTGTCCAGTCCCCAGGAATTTGGAACGTAACCCGCGTTTTTGGGATGCTTTATTGAGTTCTAAGCTAGTGGACATTTTACCTACAGCCATGTCTGTACCAACTGTTAAAATGCGGAGACAAGAAATACTTCGCGCCTTAGCACTTGCTACACCTAACCCCGCAGGTTCTTGACGGACATCCCAAATCCATTGTCCGTCTTTCAACAAACTTTTTAATTCCGGATTATTCGCCATTGGCGTATGCAGTCCGTTGACAATTGATAACCCCGCCGCCACTGCTTCTTTTATTTCCGCTTGCCATTCTTCTGGCAAAATACCCCCAGAAGGTGCAATCCCAATCCCCAGAACATCGGGTGCATAAGCTAGCGCTTCCGTCACCGAAGCAACAATCGGAACATCGCGCGGAATGCGAGTTAATTCTGGCAAAGATTTACCAGCGCACTCGCGGTCAATTACCGCTACAATTGATGCTTCACTATAGCGTAAAAGCGTCAACCCAGTTTTGCCTTGAGGCCCAAGAATACCCTCGTGCAGTAAGATAGCTACTTTTTGGTGATTTTTTAGCATAGTTGTCAGTTATGTAGGGGCGGGTTTTACCTACCATATATAATCATAATCGACAATTGTTGTAAACCCGCCCCCTGGTTATACAACATTTTCCACATATTTTTTGATTTCAGCTAGACAACTTTGCTGTGCCTTTTGAAACTGTGCCGACATAATCAAAGCCACGATCGGGTAAGCCAAGACCGATGTCACTTCAAAGTAAAATTTCCAAGTAACTATTGTGGAATCATTAGACGGTGTAAGCGTCCAATCTCCCCCACCGGATCTAACCAAGTATGAAAAGGGCGGCTTGAATCCACTAACTATTTTATAGGTTTGTTTTGTCGGGCGCGTCAGCTTAATAATTTCTTCGTCAATGACTGAATTATCATAGTTTGTCACTCGACGTATTACCCCTGACCGCATTTCACCACCGCCCACAATTTCAGCACTCCGAATTGCCGGAATTACACCATATCCTTTAAATACTTTGGGCAAACTAGAAACCGCTGTGGCAAAGTCAAACACTTGTTCTGGTGATGCTTTGATTTCAATCGATGCTTGTGACTGGACTTTCATTATTCCCTTTTAGTTAAAGTCAATCTCAAATCCCAAATCTTAAATCTTAAATCTTAAATCTCAAATCCTTTAACTCCAATTCCTGGTAAATCATTTGGGATCAGACATCCATCTTGCATAAATGCACCCGTGAAGGGGTCATCAATTAGATTGAGATGACTGTCTAAATCTAAATAATCAGCTAGCGGCGAGAGGTGGGAAAGGGCAGTATTAGCAAGCGTACTATCGGAATAGCAACCGAACATGATTTGCAATCCACAAGCACGCGCTGTATTAATCATCCGCATCGCTTCAGTTAACCCCCCCGATTTCATCAATTTTATATTAATTCCATCGACACAATCTGCCAGATGGGGAATATCTTTGCTGCTGAAGCAGCTTTCATCAACAAAGATGGGAAGCGGTGAAGATTCTTTCAATTTGAGTAAATCTTTTTCCTGGCCTTTTGCTAGGGGTTGTTCTACATATTTAACGCCTAAATTGCCTAACCAATTGCACATTTTTACCGCATTTTCAAGACTCCATCCGCCATTGGCATCGATGCTCGTTGGAATATTTGGGGCTGATTCTAGCACTGCCATTAACATAGCTTTATCGGCTTCAATGCCATCGGGACTGCCGAGTTTGACCTTCAAAACCTGCACTTTTGTGACTTGAAACCAATCTCGCAGGCGCTGTCTTGCTTTTTCGGGCGAGTTAATGCCAATTGTGACAGAAGTTGGCACAATTTGGTTGCGATTTAAGCCCCAGAGTTGCCATAAAGGTAATCCGACTTTTTTACCCATCCAGTCGTGCAAGGCGACATCAATAGCAGCACGAGCAGCCGATGGTAATTGATTGTCTATCAAAATTTGCTCGATTTGTTGCCTGTCGGTTGGGGTAAAATTTTTCAAGATGGGAGCAACTTGCTGTAACGCGGCGACAATTGTTTCTGTAGTTTGTCGCGCTTCGCCGATAGAAAATGGGGAAGCTTCTCCAATTCCTTCAATTCCGTCTTGTTCTATAATGACCAATACATTTGTAGATTGGGCAGTGGTGCCGCGACTGATAGTAAGAGCGAAACGTTTGTTGACTGTAAAGGTTTGAATATGAATTTGCATCAGATGGGGTGAGAGGGGTGGTAAGGAGGGAAGCGGCGCTCAAGCGCCTACTACGAACGGCCTACTACAAACGGTGCGATCGCTTGGTAGAATCAGCCAAGTAAGCAAAAACAACTTGAATTGAAGGATAACACTAATCATGGCGTATTTCTGGTTTAAGGCTTTCCACATCATTGGCGTAGTGGTTTGGTTTGCTGGGTTATTTTACCTAGTGCGTCTGTTTATCTATCACGTAGAGGCGAACGAACAACCAGAACCCGCTCGCTCGATTCTTAAGAATCAATATCAGATTATGGAAAAACGCCTCTACAATATCATCACCACGCCAGGAATGCTGGTAACGGTGGCGATGGCAATTGGTTTATTGACTGTGGAGCCTGATATTTTAAAAAGCGGTTGGCTTCATGTCAAGTTGGGCTTGGTAGTTGTCTTACTCGGCTATCATCATTATTGCAGTCGTCTGATGAAAAAGTTGGCAGCAGATGAATGTAAATGGACTAGCAAGCAATTGCGAGCTTTAAACGAAGCACCGACTTTACTTTTGGTGGTTATTGTGATGCTGGCTGTGTTCAAAAATAACTTACCAACGGATTTGACTGCTTGGGTGATTTTTGGCCTAATTGTAGCAATGGCGGCAACGATTCAGCTTTATGCTAAGAAACGTCAGCGGGATAAAGAGAAACTCTTGACGCAAGCTGTTCAGGAATAGCTAGATAACTCAAGTTGCTAGTTATAAACTTGGGCGTTGCTAATAGCTAATTGCTAATTGCGAGAATGATGTGAAGCTCACAACAATAATATCCTCCATGAGCCATGAGCCATTAGCCATGAGCATAACTAGCAACTTGAGTTAGATAACCGACTTCTTGGAGAAGTCGGTTATCTGAGTGCTAATATCATCAATACAGTAGTAGCCCAAGTGCTTATGACATTGACAATTGCAGCCGAACCGGCGCCATTACGAGTTAACGCCGATGGTGTAGTTCTTGTCGGTAAAACCCGCGTACGCCTAGATACTGTGGTTTATGTATTCCAACAAGGAGCAACAGCAGAGGAAATCGTCTATCGCTTTCCATCGCTGAAATTAGCTGATGTATATGCCACAATTGCTTTTTATCTCAATCATCAGCAGGAATTTGAAACATATTTACAGCAAAGGCAACAAAAAGCCCAAGAAATTCGTAAAATGAATGAGGCAAAATTTGAACCTCAAGGCTTGCGCGATCGGCTACTTGCTCGCAAGGCAATGCAGTAAGTATGTTGAAATTGCTGGCAGATGAAAACTTTGATAACACAATTGTTAGAGGCTTGCTGTTATGAACATTAATACTCTGCAAGAAATTGAACGTGCGGTCAGTCAATTATCCCCAGAGGATCTTGCTGCTTTCCGTATCTGGTTTGCAGAATTCGATGCCGCTATCTGGGATCGACAGTTTGAAGCAGATGTGGCTGCGGGTAGGTTGGATGCGTTGGCTGAGAAAGCGTTGCAAGATTTAAAAGAAGGACGTTGTAGCGATTTGTGAAACATCGCGCAACTCCAGATTTTTGGTACTACTATCGACAGTTGCCGAGTGATGTTCAAGAACTCGCAGATCGAAGCTACGAGTTGCTTAAGCAAGATCCCCGGCATCCATCGCTGCATTTCAAGAAAGTGGGTCGATTTTGGTCAGTGCGAGTCGGTTTGCACTATAGAGCGCTAGCTGTAGCACAGGATACTGATATAGCTTGGTTTTGGATTGGTTCACATGCAGAATATGACAAACTTTTGGGGTATTGAGAACATCTAATTATTAATGACTTTCAAACGGAATTTGCCACCAATTTTCTAAATAAGAGCGCAATTGTTTTGAAAACTCCATCCGCAGTTCAAATTTCTCGCTTTTGGCTGGCTTTCTTTCTTCATCCAGCATCCACCCATAGTCGCTTCCCAAACGCAATTTTCCCTGCCAATCTGCAACGGAAATAACCAATTGAGAAGCGGGACTATTATCTACATCTTTAACCCGAAACACGTAATTGAAATTATTTTGCTTGCCAGATGCGACGGTGGAAGGTTGCCCAAATTTCTCTTTTAAGCATTGTCCCACTTTTTCCGCCAAGCCGGGTTTGTCCAAATCTTCTAAGGTTTTGACGGCTAAAGTCAGGGCAAAATAGAATTCTTCGACAGGTACAAATTCGAGTTGCATTGGTAATTGGTAATGGGTAATTGGTAATTGGTAATTTCAGATTTGAGATTTCAGATTAGAGATTTAAATGTAATCTAAAATCTGCAATCTGCAATCTAAAATTTGAAATTCCAGGACTGTAAGGTTTTGATCCCACCAGCACAGGTGAGGTCAAATTGCAAGGGGGTGACGGTAATGTAATTATTGCGGATTGCTTGCACGTCGGTTTCAATGTCGGGCGGTATGAAAGGATGGGGTGCGGGTTCTAATTCTTCCTGCAATTCCCCGGTTAACCAATAATAGGTTTTGCCGCGCGGATCGGTGCGTTTTTCAAACACATCGAAGTAGCGGCGCACTCCTTGGCGGGTGATGGCGACGCCAGCGATCGCTTCCCAAGGTACGGGCGGTACGTTAACATTAAGCAGCATCAACTGTGGTAAGGGATTTTCGCCTAATTGTTCCATCAATTGTTTGGCAAACTTTGCCGCCGCCGCAAAATCACGCATGACAAAACTGGTTAAACTAAACGCAATTCCGGGAATGCCTTCGATTACCCCTTCCATCGCCGCCGAAACAGTACCAGAGTATAAAACATCCGTGCCTAAATTGGAACCTTGGTTAATCCCAGACAGAACATAATCCGGTTTACTATCCAATAATGCCCACAGTCCCAACTTTACGCAGTCAGAAGGCGTTCCAGAACAAGCCCAAGCTTTCACAGTTGGATGGAAACCTGATTCTACCACCTCGGCGCGGATCGGATCGTGCAAGGTCAAGCCGTGTCCGGTTGCAGAACGCTCCCGATCCGGGCATACTACCGATATGTCGTGACCTGCTTCGGCTAGGGTATTGGCTAGGGCGCGAATACCAGGGGCAAATATACCGTCATCGTTACTAATTAGCAATCTCATGCGGTTCGATACACTTTAAAATAGGCATCTTCTTGTTGCCTTCTT
Source organism: Microseira sp. BLCC-F43 (assembly GCF_041929235.1). Classification (NCBI taxonomy): domain Bacteria; kingdom Bacillati; phylum Cyanobacteriota; class Cyanophyceae; order Aerosakkonematales; family Aerosakkonemataceae; genus Microseira; species Microseira sp. BLCC-F43. The sequence continues at coordinate 39,635 of NZ_JBHFNP010000111.1, read as the reverse complement.
AAAATACCGCGGATGGCGTTGCTTGCGATCGCGCCGGTCTAGTCTAAACTGGTAAATTGGGACAAGACTGTTAAAATAACGCCCCCGATTTTTCCTTGTATGACTAATCAGCCTACCGATTTAGAGGCACAACTAGAAGAACTCAAGCAACAAGGGCAACAAGCGATCGCTTCTGCTGCCACTTTAGATCAAATCGAACAGTTGCGCGTCGCCTATCTGGGTAAAAAAGGTCAACTGTCCCAGATTTTAGGGGGTTTGGGTAAATTATCCCCCGAGCAACGCCCTCGCATCGGGGCCGTCGCAAACGTTGTTAAAGAAGCTTTGCAAACAGCTTTAGAAGAAAAGCGGGAAGCTTTACAAGTTGCCCAAATTCAAGCTCAACTCGCAGCCGAAACCCTCGATGTCACCATGCCGGGAGTTTTCTTTCCCCAAGGTCGGTTGCATCCCCTCAATAGTACCATCGACCGCGCTTTAGATATTTTCGTCGGTCTTGGCTACACCGTCGCCACCGGCCCGGAAATGGAAACCGATTACTATAATTTTGAGGCACTCAATACCCCCGCAGATCACCCCGCCCGCGATATGCAGGATACTTTTTACCTGCCGGATGGAAATTTGCTGCGGACCCATACTTCTTCCGTCCAAATTCGCTACATGGAAGAAAACGATCCGCCGATTAGAATTGTCGCGCCCGGTCGAGTATATCGTCGCGATACCGTCGATGCTACCCACTCGGCAGTTTTCCACCAAATCGAAATTTTAGCCATCGATGAGGGTCTGACTTTTACCGATCTCAAAGGCACAATTCGGGTATTTTTGCAACAGATGTTTGGCGATGAATTGCCCGTCCGCTTCCGCGCCAGTTATTTTCCCTTTACCGAACCTTCGGCAGAAGTTGACGTACAATGGCGCGGCAAATGGCTGGAAGTCATGGGCTGCGGTATGGTCGATCCAAACGTGCTAAAAGCCGTAGGATACGATGCAGAAGTTTACACTGGATTCGCTGCCGGTTTTGGCGTCGAACGCTTCGCAATGGTGCTGCACCAAATTGATGATATCCGCCGTTTGTATAGCAGCGATTTGCGGTTTTTGCGGCAGTTTTAATTGGGTAATCGCTAATTGCTAATTGCTAATTGCTTATAGGAATATTTTCCAACTCTTCGATTAGCCATTAGCTATTAACCATTAGCTATTAGCGATTTACATCTGTCTTTAGATAGAGAAGTGCTTACTGCTATAAGTATTGAGTTGTTATACTTTTGTTAACGATCTATGTCGATCGGTTTTTAAACCTCTATTCTTAGCTGTAGTATCAAATCCAAATAAAAGATTAATTTTTTGTGGTAGTTTGTGAGGTAATTTCTATGGCATCCTCAACAGTGCATCAGCTTTTTGAATTCGGCTATAAAGACGCAACCAGAGGAAATCAGCCACAATCAAATGCCATTAAGTACTTGCAAGGATATGCCGCTGGTTCGGTAGCTGCTGATAAAGTACTGGTGGCGCGCTTGGATCGCATTCGACAAATTAAAGCCTCGCTGGTGTGGCATTAATCCGCAAGAGGTTAAGAAAGCAACCGAGTGGAGGCTCTTGCGTAGTTATACCTATTTCTAAAGTAAGATCGATCCCCCAGTCATGCTACGCTAACCCCACTCATTTCTCGCTTTATGGAGATTAAAGGGAATTGTTGTCAAAGTACGCGGTGCATTTGTCATTAATCAAACTCAAGAGGCCACAAATCTGATATGGCTAATTCCCAGCCAGGGAGTACTTCTGGCAGTGTAAGTATATCACCGCTTTGCAACACGACTGGATCTTGATTGAGTCGATAAACCGTTACCGTTAATTTGTCAGGGTCAATCAGAATACCAACGCTGCTTCCAAGTTGCAAAAATAGCTGAATCTTTGCTTCAAGTGGCTTAATGCGGTCAGTTTTGGACTTAACCTCTACCATCAAATCTGGCACTAATTGTACAAAGTCGCGCTGGGTTTTTTTGAGTCTTTCTGCACGCACAAATGAAACATCAGGTGCGCGCAGGTTTCTGGGTTCGTTGCCATTGGCTGTTTCTTCAAGACTCGGCAAAATAAAGCCTGCACTCGAACCAGTGACTCGTCCTAGCTTGCGTGGCTTTACCCAATTGCAAAGCTGTATGGCGAACTCAGTAGCAATTTCGCTTGATTGGTAATCGCTTGGACTCCTGATTAAAATGTTTCCTTCTACTAATTCCATTCGCCAATCGGGATGTTCTGCTTGCAATTTCTCCAAATCTGAAATAGTGAGAGACATAAGGGTAACCTCAATTCTGACATCATTATAATTTCAAATAACAGAATGGCAAATCTGCCATCTAATATCCAATCCGTTGGCATCTGAATTACTAATCTCTCTTCTCTTTCTCTGCGTCCTCTGCGCCTTTTGCGGTTTATTCATTCAGACACAACCGGAAACGATATAAAATCTAAAATCTGCAATCTGAAATCTAAAATCTGCAATTACTTACAGCGATCGCAACACCCACACCGCATTTTTTCCGCTTCTAAATTAAACCCAAACCCGCGTAATAAATACTTCCAGCGACAATCGCGAGTATTGAGATAATCCACCATTTGTTGTGCGGCGTCGAGTTGATTAGATGTCTGCATTTTCGCAGTATTATTGATCGTGTAATGAAACGGATCTTGCCAGGTTAGCTGTCCGGTACTGTGGAGGAGAGACAATGCGATCGCCCCCTCAGAAAATTGTCGCGCTACTGCATTCACTTCCCCGGTTTTGGGTAATTTTTTCGCCAGTTTTTGGGCTTTTTGTTGTTGCGATCTCATCATGTTCTCAAAATACTGTCGCCTTTGCTTATCTTCTGGATCTAACCATCCCGTGGGTTCGCTTACCAAAGTAAAAGCATCCGCTGCTTTCCCATCTCTTCCCGCCCGTCCAATTTCTTGTACGTATTCCGATAATAATAGCGGCGCGTGAAAGTGAATTACCCATCTAACGTCTGGTTTATTTATCCCCATGCCAAAAGCAGACGTGCAAACCACAAACTGCATTTTTCCATTTAACCAAAATGCTTCGATTTCCCTTCTTTCCTCTGGACTTAACCCCGCGTGATACGCTGCGGTGGCATATCCCAATCTACCCAACCATGCGGCTAAACTTTCGCTATCTTTTCGCGTGCGGACGTAAATTAACCCTGATTTTTGAGGTCGTTCTTGGATAAATTTTAGCAACTGTTGGCGGCGCGATCTCGGCGTGCAAACTCTTTGCACTTTTAGCCGCAAATTCGGACGATATGGGTTTAGTCTAAACACCTCTGGTTGTTGCAGTTGTAGCACCTCCCGGATCGTTTTTTGCGCCGCTGGGTCGGCGGTGGCGGTGAAAGCTGCGATCGCTATTACAGTCCCCGCTGGTTTAGACTTTAATAAAGCCGAACGCACCGTCCCCAATCTTCTATAAGCAGGGCGAAATGTATCCCCCCACTGCACCAAACAATGCGCTTCATCTAAAATTATGCCGTTGATTTTTATCTGCGGTTGCGATATCCTTTCCCACACTGGCGCACTCAGTAATGTTTCTGGAGAAAGATATAACAACCTCAACTTTTGTTGTTCTATTTTATATAGCGTCTGCTTCCGTTCTAAGGATGGCAGTTCGCTATGTAACAAACCCGCCGGTAACCCACGCTGGCGCAACTCTTGCACCTGATTTTCCATTAATGCCACCAGGGGAGAAACCACCAAGGTTAATCCATTTTGCAACAATGCCGGAAGTTGAAAGCAAATCGACTTTCCCCCACCCGTCGGCATCACCACCAATGCGTCTTTCCCCGATAACAAGCTGCTTACTATTTCCCCTTGCGGCGGGCGAAATTCTTCATATCCCCAAATCCTTTGAAACGCGGCGCGCACTTCCTCCCAGCTTTTTTCCCCTCGCTGCATCAGATTGTAAAGTAGTATGTTGTTATCTTGATTGTTCCCAAATTTCTGGTATACTTATCTCATAATCCTATGATATGCAAAATTTTTATAAAACTCAATATTCCCATTATAAATTTATTTTACCAAAAATACGCAAAAATTCCCACCCCTTGCTTTAATTTAAAACTTTTGATAATATATCTTATAATGGGAATCCGTGAAATTTTGTGAGAGGCGGCAAGATTTCGAGTATGAGATTAGTATAAACAAAAGCGGTCAAAAAGTCTAGCCCCTTGCCTGCCTGAAAAAACCTGATATAATATATCTTATAATGGGAATCGGTGAAATTTTGTGAGAGGCGGCAAGATTTCGAGTATGAGATTAGTATAAACAAAAGCGGCAAAAAAGTCTAGCCATATGCCCTTAGAAATTATCGCTCATCGGGGGTATTCAGCGATCGCACCCGAAAACACCCTAGCAGCTTTTTATGCCGCGATAGAAAAAGGTGCAAACTCGATTGAATTCGATGTCCAGTTATGCTCTGACGGAGAGTTTGTCATCATTCACGACGCAAGATTAGAAAGAACGAGCAACGGGATCGGTAAGGTCAGAGAAAAAACCTTAGAAGAGTTAAAACAACTGGATGCGGGTAGTTGGTTTGACCCAAAATTTGCTTTGGAAAGAATACCGACATTGAGAGAGGGGTTGGAGGCAATTAAAAATTTAGATAAATTTGCCTATCCAGAAGTGAAAGGATCGGAGAATTGGACAGATAGGGATGTAGACAAATTTGTGCAAATTTTAATTGAAACGGGATGGGAAGAAAGATGTATAGTTCTGTGTTTTAAAGATAAATTGCTAGAGCAAGTTAGAGAAAGGTCAAGCAAAATTATTTTAGGATATCTGGTTGCTTCGGAAGAGGTGTATGCAGAAAAGTTGCCCAAAGCTGCTGGGGATGGGAGAGCGGTGATGATGAGTCAATATAATACTGTACTAAAAAATCCCTTTTTAGTTGAAGCTAGCAGAAATCAAGGGATTGATGTAGGTGTTTGGACGGTGGATAGTCAGTCAGATTTGCAGAAATTAGTTAATCTGGGTGTGGTGCGGATTGCGACTAATTCGCTTGTGGAAAAACCGGACTTTTTTCGATTATAAACAGGTTTAAAAATGTTAAATATCGGTACTACTTTCGGAGGGATTTTCGGACTTATTTATCTGCTTTTGGGAATATTTTAGCCAAATTTAACCATAGTCGTGTTAGCTAAACGTTCAAATGAACTAAATAGCTTGGCTAAAGTACTCTATATCATTCAAGCGCTCGTTTCACCGCTCGTACTTTTACTTTGTGGCCTAATTTTAATATATCAGGGCTGGCGATTAGATGCAATTCTTGTATTTTCGCAATTTTTGTTGATGGTCTTAATTATTTATCTGGCTTTTAAAGATATTATGCTCAACTTTAGGGAGCGAGGTAGGTGATGAAAAGATGCGATCGCTCAAGCATAATTATTCGGATTATCCGTCACCAATCCTTCAGATTGAGCCATATTGAGCAAGCGATGATCGGCAGAGATAAACACTAATTGAGCGTATTGAAAGCGCAACGCAGACGCTAGTTGAACAGCATCATAGGCGCGTAGGGGATATTGAATAACCAATTCACCTGGTGTTTCAATCAGCGCTTGGTCAATTTCGATGACTTCGTACTGGTTTTCAAAGTCTTCGCGCAAGTCTTGCACCACTAAGTTGAGATCGCTCGCAGATAGACTTCCCTCGCGTTGACGGCGTGCTAAAGCGCTGAGTACTTCTACCCAAGTTATCTGAGCGAGCCCGATTTGGTTACCCGTAGCAACATCGCTAATAGATCTAATCCAATTACTCCCAGTTTCAGCAATATAGCGTTTCACCAAAGCGCTAGTATCCAAGAAGTAAGCATTTACCACGGGCCGCGTGCCTCTATAATCGTTTCTGAGAGCGGTTTTCCTGGAATTTTCACCAGTTTTCTAGCTTGTTGACGCCGTGATAGTTCAGCTTTATCAACTTGACCCCGTTTAGAAGATGGAAGACGCAGCAATCCTTGGTCAATCATCGACTGCAAAACCTCTTCTAACTCGTTTTTTGGTTCTCCTGGCGCAACTTCCGGCACTATTGTTAGTCGCACCGTTTGACCTTCACTCAAAGATACGGGATTTAAAGGACACAAAACCCCATTTTCATACACCGCAAGAATAATTTCAGACATAGTTTTAATTTGAATGCATAACTTTATTTTAAATCCGAGGCAGAGCCTCGACGACCTCGTTCCCAGGCTGGAGCCTGGGAACGAGATCCAGAGGCAGATCCTCTGGAAGAAATAGCACTTAAACAGTTGTGCCAGCAGGAGGTTTTTCCCCTGTTTGGTTTTGCTCTCGCTGCAACGCTGCATAAAGACGATTGAGCGCATTTACATAAGCCTGCGCCGAAGCGACGATAATATCCGTATTCGCAGCATGACCGGCGAAAATTCGCTCGTTATGTTTGAGACGAATTGTCACGGCACCAATTGCATCGATGCCATCAGTTACTGACTGAACGGAGAATTCAATTAACTGATTTGGCACGTTGACAACACGATTAATCGCCTTATAAACCGCATCGACTGGCCCGGTTCCAATTGCAGCATCGGTTAATTCTTCACCCTCTGGCGTGCGAAGCATTACAGTCGCTGTCGGACGCGCATTGCTGCCGCAAGAAACCTGTACTAATTCTAAGCGGAATAAATCGGGAGCTTGTTGAATTTCATCGTTAACAATTGCTTCCAAGTCCCAATCAGAAATTTCTTTCTTTTTATCCGCCACTTCTTTGAACTTGACGAAGGCTTTATTTAAATCTGCATCCTCCAGTTCAAATCCCAACTCTTTTAAGCGGGTGCGAAACGCATTGCGACCGGAATGTTTGCCGAGTACGATTTGATTATCCGTCAAACCGATTAACTGGGCATCCATAATTTCGTAGGTGAGTTTATTTTTTAACACCCCATCTTGGTGGATGCCAGATTCGTGAGCAAAGGCATTTGCGCCTACAATTGCTTTATTCGGCTGTACGAACATCCCGGTTAAATTAGAAACCAATCTGGATGTTTTGTAAATTTGGTGCGTGTCAATATTGGTTAGGGGTGCTTCCGATTCGGGTGGGCGTCCCAAGAAGGGATTAAAATATTGTCGCCGCACGTGCAACGCCATGACTAATTCTTCTAATGCGGCATTTCCGGCGCGTTCGCCAATGCCGTTGATCGTGCATTCTAATTGCCTCGCGCCATTTTTAACTGCTTCCAGGAAATTCGCTACTGCCAAACCCAAGTCATTATGACCGTGGACGGAGATAATTGCTTTATCGATATTGGGGACATTTTCTTTAATGCCGCGAATTAGGGCGCCAAATTCGGCGGGGGTGGTATAACCGACGGTATCGGGGATGTTAACAGTTGTTGCACCGGCTGCGATCGCTCGCTCCAATACTTCATAAAGAAATTCTGGATCGCTGCGTCCGGCGTCTTCGGGGGAAAATTCCACATCTTCCACCAAAGACTTGGCATAGGCGACCATCTCCGGAGCGATCGCCAATACTTCTTTGCGAGTTTTTTTGAGCTTATACGTAAGATGGATATCCGACGTAGCAATAAACGTGTGTATTCTTGGTTTTGCTGCGGGTTTGAGTGCTTCTGCTGCTGCTTGAATATCCTGCCGCGTGGCGCGTGCCAAACCGCATATAATTGGTCCTGTTTCAGTACCGACGGCTTTAGCAATTTTCTGTACCGCTGCAAAATCTCCCGGACTGGCGAAGGGGAACCCGGCTTCGATCACATCTACACCCAGTCGAGCCAGTTGACGAGCAATTGTCAGCTTTTCGTCTACGTTTAGGGTAGCTCCTGGCGACTGTTCCCCATCTCGAAGCGTGGTATCGAAAATGATGATGCGGTCTGGTTTAGCGTTCATAGCTGAATCTGAGAATGTTTGGACAATTGCTCTTGTTCTATATTTTAGAATGCGCCGTCAAACCCAAGCATTTTTGCGACTATTTTCTTAAATGATGCTCAATTTTCCCGTTCAACGTCAAAGTTTTTACACGAGTTAGATCGAACGCGGACTTGCTTGCTCCTCTGGCGCTTGACCGAACAGGGAGAGCGAGGGGGGAGATTTTTTTCCTGATGCAATCTTCGAGCCAAAGCAGGTAACAGTTCGCGCTGCTTGGTTCATCTGCTTTTGGCGTAACGAACCCAGGGATTGCGTACTGCGGGAAGGCCGCGTCTCCTTAGCTCTTTCGCAGCCATGTCCCAATTACCAATTACCAATACCTAATAGTCAACTTTTTCTATTTGTGGTCTAATATCATTCAAATCTATGTACTGATCCGTCGCATTACGTAATTCTCTTGCTATCATCCCTTCTGTTGATACAACTGTTATATGGGTATTTTTCGACCTTAACAGTTCAATTGCCCTTTCAAAATCGCCATCGCCGCTGAATAAAACCACTCTGTCGTACTGATCGACTGTATTAAACATATCCACGACTATTTCTATGTCCAAATTAGCTTTTTGCGAGTAGCGACCCGAACTATCATCATAATACTCTTTGAGGATTTTGGTGCGAACCGTGTAACCCAGACTAATCAAAGCATCTCGGAAGCCTCGCTGATCCTGGGGGTCTTTTAATCCGGTGTACCAGAAGGCATTGATTAGCTTTGTTCCCGGTTCGCTTGTAAAGTACTCCAAAACACGTCGAGGGTCAAAAAACCAACCATTTTTTTGTTGAGCGTAGAACATATTGTTCCCGTCTACAAAAATAGAAAGACGGTTCATTGAGTAACCCATAGAAACTTAGACCTAAAATTACTAGAAGAGAATTTAAAGCAATACTCGATTATACCAATTCTGCTTAAAGTTTAGTTAATAATTAACAATCTATCGGTGCGTTCAGCCTTTTGCTAACCTCCCTCTAGGGACAGAATTATTGGATTAATCGAGTTTTAAAGGCTGCTAGCCCTTGATTGAGTGGGAGTAAGACCACTCGTCTATCTAAAACTCTACCTTAAACGGGTAAAACATAGGACACTGTGCTTGGCAGACTTATAATTTCGTGACTTTTGCAACCCAGGCTCGTGGAAACCTGACGATACTTACTCAGCAAATCCGGCTGGGTGCAACGAGGTCAGCGCGTTATATTGCGATTACAACTAGCAAGGGAATATATCATATAGAGTGCAGAAGGCGAAAGCCGAAGCGGTTTAACACAGGTTGCTGGTTTCTCGGCTGGCTGGATAATTGGTTCTATAATCATAGCGATCGCTTTCTGGGTAAGCGTTGAAAAAGCTTCTGGTGCATCGGGTGCTGCAAGATCCGAAGTAAGCATACCTATAAAAAACAATTATGCAAAAAGGCCGAAGCTATTTTTTCCCGTTGTGCTGGTTCGTTGACGGTTGCGATCGTTCTTTCCCAGCACGCTCAAGGTCGGAATTTGACCACCTGGAGCGAAAGTGGGTGTTTAAGCTGGGGAATACTATAATTCACACTGGCACTTTCCTGACACGAAAGGTGGCGCGCGACAAGACTCCCAGAGCTAACAAGCTCGCCATTAGCCATTAGCCATTAGCCATTAGCCATTAGCCATTAGCCATGATTCACTATCTATGACCGCGTCAAGTATATTTGCTGGTTTTGGCCGGAAAAGCAACCCCAACCCCTAAGGGAAAGGCGTTCGAGTTACCTGGGAGTCTGGGTTGGTATGGATGCCGCTAGGGTATTGCAGATAGCATACTGGTGAGAGTAGCTGTTTGCTTTTAGCGCTGATGCCAGAACCAGCTATGGCTCCTCCACTTTATAGGTGAAGATGTTATCAATAATTTTTTTAAACTGAAGTGCGACTCAATCATTACTGTTACAGCAATCAATTGCAACCCCTGATATGGCAGATGAACGTACCCTAACATTAACCAGCTCCAATGCTTCTGCCAAGAGTTCTGCGGCAGCAAACCCCATCACCGGGGGGACGCGCCAATATTCCCGTCTGGCGCGCTTAGGCCATATACTGACGGGAGCTTGCGCTTTAGCAGCAGCGATCGCTACCGCAGCCAACACAAATTTAGTCCGGCTGATGGAATACCAGGCGCAAATGTTATTTTTTGAACTGCGCGGCCCGGTAGAAGCCCCAGAAAATATTGTCATCTTGGCGATTGATAACGAGTCTTTAAAGCAAGCAGATATCTATCTGAGTGCGCCCCAACAGTATGCTTACCTGGAACCGATACAAACTTGGCCTTGGAAACGCGCCGCCTATGCCAAGGCGATCGATAAAATTATGGCTGCTGGCGCTCGTTCTGTTGCGGTAGATGTAGTATTCGATCGACCCTCGAAGTACGGAGAGGCAGATGACCAACAGTTGCGCCAAACGTTGCAGCGCTATGCCGGTAAAGTGACTTTAGGCGCAATTTACGAAGATATCCAGTCGAACCAGGGGACGGTTAACCAGCTAACCCAACCCCTTGCCCAATTTTTGACCCAACCCTTTTCTGTTGGCTCGATTAATTTCCCCCTAGAGGCAGATGGCAGAATTCACAGATTGGGCAGCGAATACCGCAAGCTACTAGAACAAACGTACAAAAAGCAATTAGTTGATGAGTTTAAACACTTGTCGGTAGCAACGCCCTCGTTTGGGGAAGCAGCGTTAACGGCATCGGGATTAAATTATGCCAAACCAAAAGGGGATCGCATTCACTTCTGGGGACCATCCGGCACGTTTAAACAAATACCTTTCTGGTACGTACTCGACCCAATTAACTGGAATGGCTATCTGCAACAGGGAAGCTATTTCAAAGACAAAATAGTGCTAATTGGACCAACGGCGACCGAGTTGAAGGATTTTCACAAAGCACCGTTTTCCCAAAGTTGGCTGTATCCCGATCCCTTAGCGGGAGTAGAAATTCACGCCAATGCGATCGCAACTTTACTACAAGGCAAAACCCTGCAAGAAATCCTTCCCCACACCCCCCTCAAAGGTTTATTTGTCTTGCTGTTTAGCGTTGGTGCAGGCTGGTGGTTAAGCAAGCGCAAGCGCTCTTTAAACCTGTGTGGCTGGACAGTTGGGATTGTGGTCGCTTGGAGCGGGATCGGCTATATTGCCTTTGTTTATGGTGGCTTAATTGTACCCGTTGCCGTGCCGGTGTTTGCGATCGCCCTGTCGGGTGTTTCCTACCTCACCACGGGAGTCGCCATCTCCCAACTGAAAAAACACGATCTCCGCAAACGCTTAGAAAGCAATGCCACCTTGCCTGAAGTACGGGATATTCTCGATACTCTGGATGACTTAAACCCGCTACCAGTGCAGTCCAAAGCACCCGTAACAATTAAATCCCAATCTGCACAGCTCAATTCAGTTCCAGCACCCATCAATTCAATACCCGCAACGAACAACAAAATCATCGGCTTTCGCTACGAAATTGTCAGAGTTTTGGGACAAGGAGGTTTTGGCGAAACCTATATTGCTTGCGACATCCAACGCCCCGGAAAGCCGAGATGCGTCGTCAAGCAACTCAAACCCGCTTTTAAAGACGCCAAGCACATGAAACTCGCCCGACGGTTATTCGCCACCGAAGCCGAAGTCCTGGAAAAAGTGGGTCAACACGCTCAAATTCCCCAGTTGCTGGCTTATTTTGAAGAAAACGAACAATTTTATCTGGTTCAAGAATGCATCGACGGACATCCACTCGATGAAGAATTGCTCATCGGCAGACAACTCCCCGAATCTATAGCGATCAACATGTTGCAAGAAATCTTGCAAATATTGGAATTTGTCCACGGGCAAGGCGTCATCCACCGAGATATTAAACCCAGCAATATTATCAGGCGGGAAAAAGACGGTAAATTAGTTCTAATCGACTTTGGTGCGGTTAAAGAAATCAACACCCAACTGCTAGAAAACGAACGACAAAGCCGCTTTACAGTCGGAATTGGCACCCAAGGTTATGCCCCCAGCGAACAATGCGCGGGGCGTCCGCGATTCAATAGCGATATTTACGCCGTCGGTATGATGGGCATTCAAGCTTTAACTGGACTACCCCCCCATCAGTTAGTGCAAGACCCAGAAACGGGAGAAATTCTCTGGACATCCAAGGCACAAGTGAGTGAAGAACTGGCAGAAGTTATTAGCAAAATGGTGCGCTACGACTTCCGCCAGCGCTATCAAACTGCATCAGAAGCCAGGGAAGCGCTATTAAAATTAACTAATTTTTCCCACGAAAGCGTGACTCAGGCAGATGATATGATAGATAATTCCGATCCGGAAAACATAGACGACTTTACCAAACCTTGGTCCGATAGGCAAGAGGAAGAAGACGAGGCTACCAAACCTTGGACTGGTATGCCCCAAGAGGAAGAAGACGAGGCTACCAAACCTTGGACTGGTATGCCCCAAGAGGAAGACGAGGCTACCAAACCTTGGACTGGTATGCCCCAGGAGGAAGCAGAGGAGCAGGTGAGCACAAGAGCAGAGGAGTAGTGTTGGGGCGGGTTTTACCAACCATTCTGTGGAAAGAAACTGGGTTTGTGTGAAAAATTGTGGAGCAAGGAAAGAGATCTAGGTCGAAACCCGGTTTCTTTTCTCGTTAAACCCGCCCCTACTTGCGTTATTAGCTATTAGCGCTGTGACTCATAACCACTCACTATTGACTATTGACTACTGACTATTTTTCAACTGCCAACCCGGTTTAACAACCTGACGTGCGCGAGCAATAACTAGGCAATCATCGGGTACATTTTCCGTTACAACAGATCCGGCGGCAACGGTGACATCGGTTCCCAGGGTTAGTGGCGCAACCAAAACGCTATTAGAACCTGTTTTAGTGCGATCGCCAATCAAGGTAGGATGCTTCTTGACGCCGTCGTAGTTCGCCGTAATCGTACCCGCACCGATATTTACCTTAGAACCCAACATGGCGTCTCCCAAATAAGACAAGTGGGCGACGTTAGTGCGATCGCCCAAGGTAGTATTTTTCAGTTCGACAAAATTCCCGATGCGACAAGATTGTCCCACCTGGACTTGACCGCGTAAATGGGCATATGGTCCGATGCTAGTTCCACCTGCAACAACGCTATTGATCGCCACCGAATACAGCACCGTCGTATTCTCGCCGATGTGGCTATTTTCAATTAAACTACCGGGGCCGATACGACAACCCGAAGCGATCGTTGTATTCCCGCGCAAATGGGTTTGAGGTTCGATAATCGTATCCGGTTGGATCTGTACCGTATCATCGATGGTGATGCTGTCTGGGTCGATCAGCGTCACCCCCGCAGCCATCCACTTATCTTTGACCCGCGCTTGCAAGATATTGTAAGCCGTTGCCAGTTGCTTGCGATCGTTGATCCCCAGGACTTCCTCGTAGTCCTCCACATCCATCACCATCACCGGCGAGAGATAATTTACCGCATCGGTTAGGTAGTATTCTTTCTGATCGTTATTAGCCTGAAGTTGAGGTAAAACTTTTTCCAGATCTGCCCAACGGAAGCAGTAGACTCCAGCATTGACGCGGTGATTTTGTTTTTGAGCTGCCGAGCAGTCCCGGTCTTCTACAATTTGTTCAAGGATATTGTTCCCGTGGCAAAATACGCGCCCATACCCGGCAGGATTGGGCAGATTCGCCGTCAGGATTGTAGCTGCGTTTTGGTTGGATTTGTGAACCTCAAGCAGTTGCTCAAGGGTTTCCGGGCGCAGGAGGGGAATATCCCCGTTTAAAACCAGCAAATCTCCATCGAAGCCTTGTAGATAAGGCAATAACTGTTGAATAGCATGTCCGGTTCCTAACTGCTGCTGCTGTTCGACAAATTCCACATCCGGATGCGACTGCAACGCGGCTTTTACTTGTTCTCCCTGATACCCTACGATCGCAAACCGCCGCTTGGGCGCAAGACCTTGACAGCTATCGAGTACTCGTTCGACGAGACTTCGCCCGCCCAAAGAATGCAACACTTTGGGCAAAGTGGATTTCATGCGAGTTCCGCGTCCCGCCGCTAGAATTGCTACCGCTACCATAGACAACAACAGGTATGAGAATGGAAAACTGAGGAGTACTCAAAAGCGATTCTACTAGGAGAGGGAGTGGGAAGGGAAAAATTTTATCGGTAGCCGTTCCTCAAAACCTCTGCAAATCTCGGCAGAGATCGGCAGATCTAGGAACGTGCCGACTCAGCCTGGCACATGGGCCTGCCTACGTTGGGGAAGCCGCGACACCTACAGATGAACGCCAGTCTGTAGCAACTGTCGAACTAGGTTAACCAATAGCGACTCAGGTTTATAAGTCCGTGCCTAGTTCCAAGTAAGCTTCCTCAACATTGTCGAGGCAAACCTTTCTTAGCAATAAGGATGACAGAAGATGTCAAATTACGTTTCTCTTGAGGTTGAACATATTCAGCCAAAATCAAAGGGCCAGAAACTGCAACTTAATTCTTCTCCACTTCTACCCATAGCTACTCATTTTTGGGTATGTCTGATATGATTTGGTCAACTAATTCTCGCTTGCCGTTCTTTCCATTCAGGAACTGTTTTTAATTTTTCCCTTACACCTTCTCGAACATTAAACCCAACAGGTTTACGGTCAAAATGTTCGTCTGCTCAAGGTTTTGCGCCTAATTTGTGTTTTTTATCTCATGGCATACATAATCGCTGTAAATATTGCTATATTAATATATAACACCTTTAAAGGTTAACCGATGGCAACTCTCACGTATGTTAAAGGATTACCGACAATAGCAGCATAACTGAGTAGCTGATTCACAAATATGCAGATGTTTCTTGCTGCTTACAGTCTGGTCTGGTATTTCACTCTGGCGCGTGTGAAACAGCTAATCATATTCTGGCTGGAAACAATTTCAACAAATCCAGTTGGAACACTCACTTACAGACAACTTACGGAATCTCAAAGCGTCATGGCAATGGTGTTATTTCTGATGCTCAAGGCGCGGTTGACGCATCCAAAAAGCATCGAAAACTTGACATTGAGACATGAAAAGGTAAACTAGAATTTATCATAAACAAAAAGCGGTTTTCAGTTCGCCTTGAGTATTGCCAGCCAGTCCATCGAAGCGATGGATACACCTACGCCTAAATCTCTGCAAGCTCCCGTTATTTGCTCGAGTTATGAAGAGATTTTTGTACTCAGCAGTCAGCCCCAAAAAAGCAAAACGATCCGCTGAACTCGTTTGGGAACCGATGTCGCCCAATTGTCAACTCATGAAGCTAAAGTCGCTGTTTTTTCCACCAAACTGCTGGCTTTAGCGTTCTCATGCTTGACCTTTGCTTTCAGGACGACGGTGCGAATAAACTGGGTAAATTGCTCCACCAGTTCGGGATTGCGCCAACCTTTAGCAGTTTCTGCCGCAATAATTTCTAAAGCTTTTTCGGGGGTGAAAGCCACTTTGTAAGGCCGTTCGCTGGTCAGGGCGTCGTAGATATCGATGATTTGAAATACCTGCGCCAAAAAGGGAATTTCATCCCCGGCGAGGCGATCTGGGTAGCCCGAACCATCCCAGCGCTCGTGATGGTGGCGGATAATCGGTAGAACGCCCCGCATGGTTCGCAAAGGCTGGCAAATTTTTTCGCCGATCAGCACGTGCTGCTTCATCACCTCGAATTCTGTGGGTGTGAATTGGCCTTTTTTCAGCAACACGGCGTCGGGAATGCCCACCTTGCCGATATCGTGCAAATATCCCCCCCACATTAAGTCCCGGATTTCTGTCCGGGACAGATTGAGAAATTCACCGAAGGCTTTACCCATCGCCACCAGTCGTTCGCAATGGTCGCCGGTGTTGGGATCGCGGCTTTCGATGGAACGGGCAATGGAAAAAAGTACTTGTTCGGCGTGATCTAAGTCTTCGTTGAGGCGCTTCTGACGTACCAGGGACTTGACGCGCGCCGTCAGTTCCAGGCGGTCAAACGGTTTGGTGAGGAAATCATCTCCCCCAGCTTCGATGCCGCGAATGCGCGATCGCCTATCGTTGAGTGCAGTAACGAAAACAATGGGGATCAGCCGCGTATGTTCGTCCTCCTTCATACGCCGACACACTTCAAACCCATCCATTTCCGGCATCATTACGTCCAGCAGCAACAGATCCGGCTTGGTTTCGGCTACCATAGACAGCGCATGAGGACCGCTTTCTGCTTCCAGCACTTGATACCCCTCTACTGCTAGTAGCGTCGCCGCCGTCATGCGACTGGTAGGATGATCGTCAACCACCAATATTAAGGGTTGTTCTGATAAGCCCCCTTTATCGGCATCAGACCAGCTACTCAATGAGGTTACAGTGCCTAACGAATCAACACCCATACCAAAATCGGGACTTGCGATCACAGTTGCCTTCCTAATACTTCCAGGATGTTCACTTCAGCTAAAGACACAATCCAATTTTTACCAATAGTAAAGAATTTCTAACCAAAGCGGTCAAGAAGAGTAAAGCAGTGTCAGGAGCGCCTAACACGGAGCCATCTAACCATAAGAAAATATATTATTCAAGCCCTAGCTGTGAGACAGCACTCGGATTTTTTGTGATGCAAATCACAAGGGGTTATGGGAGCAAGACATGGCGCATGTTTTGGCTATTGGGCATGGGGAATCGGACAATTAAAAATCAGTCGGACGATTGATCTTGAATTGTACAATTCCATCCGAGGGCTTAAAACTGAGTATCCGCTTTTTGAGCCAATTCGGTGAGAGAAGCGCCACTGACGCGACAAATGCGCCACTCTTCTAAGATAGAAGCTCCCATGCGTTGGTAAAAAGCGATCGCCGGAGAGTTCCAATCCAAAACGCTCCACTCCAGTCGCCCGCACCCGCGCTCAACTGCCAGTTTGGCAATATAACCAAGCAGTGCTTTACCAATCCCTTGTCCTCGGTATTCTGGCAGCACAAATATATCTTCTAAATATATTCCTGGTTTAGTCAAAAATGTGGAATAATTATGAAAAAATAAGGCAAACCCAACAACTTGTGCTTCTAACTCAGCCAGAATAGCCTCAGCATAAGACCGCTTCCCAAACAGGTGTTCCTCCAGGGAAGCTGGACTACCAGTGACGGCATGAGAGAGTTTTTCATACTCCGCCAGGGCCACAATTAAATCAAATAATACCGGCACATCAGTTGGCGTAGCCGGTCGAACCAGCGCTGGAAAACCCATAGTCTAATTTAAGATTGCAGATTTAAGATTGCAGATTTAAGATGTAAGATTAACTCAATCTGCAATCTTAAATCTTAAATCTGCAATTGATTGTAGATTAACTCAATCTGCAATCTTAAATCTATCATCCGCCATTAGCTAAGCCAGTTTTTCAACCGCTGAGCGATTTGGGGGCGTCTCAATTTCCGCATCGCTTTGCTTTGGATTTGACGCACCCGTTCCCGCGAAAGATTATACAAGCTGCCGACCTCTTCTAAAGTACAAGGTTCGTTGGTAGTCAAACCATAGCGCAGGGAAATGACATCCTTCTCCCTGGGGGTGAGGACATCCCCCAATACTTCCCAAATCTCCTGACGCATCATCGCATCGCTCATCTGCTTTTCGGGCGATTGAGTATCGGTATCTTCCAGGAGATCGACGAGTTCGGTGTCTTCTTCTTTACCAACGCGATGGTTGAGGGAAAGCGATCGCCTCCGCAGCTGTAACAACTGGCGCAGGTGTTCGGGGGAAATATCTAAAGCTTGTGCTATCTCAACTTCGTTGGGATTGCGCCCCAGTTTTTGCTTGAGTTCCCGCTGCACTTTTTTGAGTTTGTTCAGCTTTTCGACGATGTGGATTGGTAGGCGTACCGTGCGCGCATCGTTAGCGATTGCCCGCGTAATTGCCTGCCGAATCCACCAGTAAGCATAGGTAGAAAACTTATATCCTTTATCCGGATCGAACTTCTCGGTGGCGCGATTCAATCCCATCGCCCCTTCCTGAATCAAATCCAGAAACTGTACGCCCCGGTTTAAATACCGCTTGGCAATTGAAACCACTAACCTCAAGTTCGAGCGAATCATCCGCCGTTTCGCCACTCGCCCTTGATAAAGCCGATTTTCCAATTGCCGTTCGGTTAACCCACACGCCGCCGCTAGTTCTTCTGTGGTAGGCTTTCTCCTCAAGGCAGTCTGTAAGCGTTTTTGCTGTTCGTCTAATTTAACCAAAACTTGGATGCGGCGGGCTAATTCTATCTCCTCGCTGGGTTTCAGGAGTGGATAGCGCGCCATTTCCTTGAAAAATGCGCCTACAGCATCATCGGCAATCGTTTTTTGATAGCCTGACGTGCGAACTTCTACCAATTCACCTTCATCCCCTAACTCGATCGCTTCTGCTTCCGCTTGTACTTCAGCTAGATCTGGTTCGGAAGGCTCCAAATTGCCAGAGGATGTCAAATTCATATCTACCAATACTGGATCGGTATTCTGGTAATCTAACTCAGCAATATTCATAATCAGGTCTGTTTCGGATTCGGGTAACGACTGGTTGTTCAAAAGTGGTTTTTGTTTATACATTCTAACTAAGTCCGCTCCACCTGTTAAGGATTTTGCTTGATGCTTAACTAGATTCTTTTATAGAGAACCTATTACTGTTTTGCCTGCTGTATTATTTATGGCATTAAAAGGAAAATTTAACTAATAAGGTTAATGTTCTATGACATAACTTATAAATGAGTCATCCTTAAACTTTTAGTAAGCTTTCAGGCTGTAATCAAAGCATCTCATATACTAGAAAATTTTCTTCTCTATCGTCGGGGGTAAAACACGCACTATGCTACGGACGGAAGTGTCAGCGGGCGCTACAATTATAAATTAACTTAAAACTCCGCCTCCAGCAAGATTAATGGATGGGATTAACTCAGTAGTTGCGAACCGGCTAAAATACAACATAAATCTGGTTAACAAGAGCTGTATGTATACTACCCATTTGAGCGGCAACTTGCCTTTAGTCGCCGAACCTGGATCGTCTTATGAGACTGCTTCGTCTCCCAGCAAATGGGTGGAAGCGCTGGTATATTGTCCAGGGATTGGTGAAGACGCTCAAAATGGGGAAGATTCCCGGAGTATGCAGTTATATACTTACAGCTTGCCGCCAGAGATGGAAGTGCAGCCAGGGGATATTTTAACCGTGCCGTTTGGGACGCAGGTGTTGAGAGCGATCGCCATTCGCATCATTAACCAACCCCCCGCCAATCTAGCGCCGGAAAAAATCCGCGATATAGATGAGGTCGTTAGCCCCGGATTTTTACGTGCTACCTATTCAACCCTGCTGTTGCGCGTAGCTTCTTACTACCACGCGCCGCTGATGACGGTAATTAAAGCCACGTTACCGCCTGGGTTACTAGATAAACCCCAGCGTCGCCTTCGCCTCAATCCGGATACTATCCCTACCGGCGCAGCTGCCTTTCTCAGTTTATCGGCGCGAGGGATTTTAGAGGTGCTACAAGCTTCTAAAACCTCCGATTGTGCCTGGAACTACGTTAAACAGCAATTGGAGAAACAACATCGCATCAACCGCAACGGAGCTGAGCGAGGATTAAAAGAGTTGCTCAAACGCCGTTGGGTGAAAAGCTATCTCGAAATCGCCCCAGCTACAAAGCCGAAATTAAGAAAAGCGATCGCTCTCTCCGCCAATGCATACTCTAGCAACGTCACCCTCACATCCCGCCAAAGAGAGATTTTAAAATTTCTCAGCACCCAAGGCGGGGGCGAAATGTGGCTCGATGATTTGATCAAAACTTACAAGACAACCTTGTCCACCCTAGAGACACTAGCGGAAAACGGCTGCGTTGTGATTCAGGAACAGGAAATCCTGCGGAAATTAGCCGAACCAGAAGTAGCAGCCAATGCTGACAAAGTATTGACAGATAGACAAGCTTATGCATTAGAAAATATTAATAATTTAGCAGGATATGCCCAAGTACTGTTGCATGGGGTGACGGGTTCGGGGAAAACAGAAGTATATTTACAAGCGATCGCTCCGGTTCTCGCCGCTGGTAAATCGGCGCTAGTATTAGTACCGGAAATTGGACTGACACCGCAGTTGAGCGATCGCTTCCGCGCCCGCTTCGGCAGTAAAGTTTGTATTTATCACAGCAATCTTTCCAAAGGCGAACGCTACGACACCTGGCGTCAAATGCTGGCAGGGGAACCCCAAGTCGTCATCGGCACACGTTCAGCCGTATTTGCCCCCCTACCCCACCTGGGTTTAATTATTTTAGACGAAGAACACGATTCCAGCTTCAAACAAGACCAACCCACCCCCACCTACCACGCGCGCACCGTCGCCCAATGGCGCGCCGAGTTAGAAAATTGCCCGTTAATTTTAGGTTCCGCCACCCCTTCTTTAGAAACTTGGGTAGAAGTGAGCGAGCGGGGGAGCAGGGGAGAATTATCCAATTACCAATTACCAATTAGCAATTACCCATTACCAATTACCCATTACCTATCCCTACCAGAAAGAATTCAATCGCGTCCATTACCGCCTGTAGAAATAGTCGATATGCGGCAAGAATTGCGCGAGGGTAACCGTTCAATTTTTAGCCGCTCGCTTCAAGATGCCTTGCAACAATTGCAAGAAGAACAAAAGCAAGGAATTTTATTTATCCATCGACGCGGACACAGTAGCTTTGTCTCTTGTCGCAGTTGCGGATATGTGATGGAATGTCCCAACTGCGATGTTTCCCTTTCTTATCACTACACCTACGAAGGCGCGCCCCAATTGTTACGGTGTCATTACTGTAACTTTGTCATAGCTCACCCAAAAACTTGTCCGGAATGCAGTTCGCCTTATTTTAAATTCTTCGGCAGCGGTACTCAGCGCGTCGAACAAGAATTGAAAAAGCAATTTCCTCAGTTGCGCTGCATTCGATTTGATAGCGACACCACCCGCAATAAAGGATCGCACCGCACTTTGCTAACCCAGTTTGCTAACGGGGAAGCAGATATTTTATTAGGCACTCAAATGCTAACTAAAGGGTTAGATTTACCCCAAGTTACTTTAGTAGGTGTTGTAGCAGCTGATGGACTGCTGCATTTATCAGATTACCGCGCATCAGAGCGGGCATTTCAAACTTTAACTCAAGTCGCAGGTCGAGCGGGAAGGGGCGATGACCCTGGGCGAGCAATTCTGCAAACTTATACACCAGAACATCCAGTCATTCAAGCGGCGCAACATCACGCCTATGAATATTTTACCCGCTCAGAATTGCAGCAGCGAGCCGCATTAAATTATCCCCCATATGGACGTTTAATTTTATTTCGCTTGAGCAGTTTAGATGAAGTTGAAGTTGAAAATACTGCCTTGATGCTAGCAGCTCACTTGCGTCCAGTAGAAGAGAACGCAGCAAGTTACGAAATTTTAGGGCCAGCACCTGCTAGTATTATGCGAGTTGCCAATCGATATCGATGGCAAATTTTAATCAAGTTTCCACCAAATATTCCCCTGGACTTACCAGATTTGACTGAGTTGCGAAACTTGTGTCCTGATTCAGTTAGCTTGACGATTGATGTTGACCCGCTCAATTTTATGTAATTGTGGGGTGCCGTACTCCAGATATGCTGGAGATGGTGCGTTACACTGCGTTAACGCACCCTACATATAGAGATGTTGCGTCAGTCCTGTCAATTCTAAATACTACATGGTAAATCTACTTTTAAACCAGATAAAAAGATTTGCACGATCCATTCATCGCCAGTCCACTCACCGCCTAAAAACCTGTTCAAAGATTGACAAATTTCCGCTTTTACTGTCTGTTCAGATACAATTTCAGGTTGTGCTTCTTCTACAATGGGAAGTGGCTCGCTACTTGACTCAAATTCATTAATGCTGGATACAACCTCAAATTTTCCATCGGCGTAACAAACAGCGCCTTTGTACTGGTTCAAAATATCTAAATAGACAATTTGCAACCTGTGCTGCATTCCTCGTTCAAACCGCTGGAAAAGTGATGGTTCAAAGGTTTTTTCCCAGTTTTTGATAAACTCTGAGTTGTTTCGTAACTCCGTCTCTTTACGTCCCCTTAAGTCATCTATTTGGTAATTAATTCCCATGCGGATAACATCCGCTACGCTGGTTCCCAAACTTTTCGCTTTTTGCTTTAACAAATCGTCTTCTTCTTCCGTCAACCTGATGCGATATTGCTTGATTCTTTTCATAGAGCTATCCAATGGATATCCAATCTACGTTTCCCAGTATAGCTGGGAAGGGTTGTTGACGGCGCGCAGCTGCCTCCGACTTATTACTGAATAATCAAGGGATAATTGTATAATTAATTACATAAAAACTTGCGAAATTATGATTATACTTTCGCAAGTTTTGACAAGTGCTACGGGATTATAAGCTTTGAGCTGGGTAGTTTTACAGGTAAGCTAATCTCATCAGCGCAATAGGACATCAGGGTGCTAAAAGCAATCAGATCTGGCAAGGTATCAAATTTACTCAAGATCGTAGCAGTTGCTGCCGGTATTATTTGTATAACAGGGTCAGCAAATGCGGCTAGTTTAACGCGGGGGACTACATTTAATACATTCGTTGAGTGTTTCAACGACGGCGTCGGCCTGGTTATAGGGCAAAATTCTACTATTAATGGCTGGCAGTATGCATTTGATTCCAATTCCGATGGAGTCAACGGTATGTGGGGAATTGGTGCTGCTGCTGGGCAGAGAAATCCTTATGATATTTTCGGCATGGCTGTTAAAGAAACTGCCGACAGCATTATCGTAGTTCTTAACGGGAATATGCCTTTGACAGGAAGCCCAGAAGCGAGTGTAGCATCTGGACAAATTGGATGGGGGGATTTATTTTTCAACCTTTCTGGTCAAGACTTTGCATCAGCGATGAATAGCGGGGATTTGTTCGGTATTCGCTTTTCTGATGTGAATGCTTCTGGGATATCAAAACTCGGTGTTTACGGAGGCGTTCAAGCTAAAACCGTTACTGATATCAAAAATGGCTACACAACTGCTGCTGGTGGGATATCGGGATATGAGAATTATGTCACCAGACTAGGTGGTACGGTGGGTTATGGAGATTTGTCCCGTAGCTATTTAGGGACGAAAGATGGGAAATTTAATTTGAATGCGATCGCTTCCGGCAATTTTCTCACAGATATTACCTTCCTCGCCAAAGGTGATGTGACGCCACAGTTACTAGCCACCGGATACGATACTAAAAACCTTGCTGGAGCGCACACCATCGCGTTTAAGTTTAATCAGTCGGCACTCAGTGGATCCACCTCCGTACCCGAACCTTCGAGCATTATTAGTTTAGCAGCGATTGGCTTGGCGATCGCTTGCTGCAAGCAATAGCCACCATTGTTTCACTCATACAGTGCCTGCATCCGTACCCTACAGATGCAGCATTTATACTTATATAAGTAATAAAAAACATAGCTAACTATTTCGGTAAATACCCAATAGAAGTTCAACGGTAATTTTAAAAAGAGAAGTGGATTTACGCTTTTTTTCTGAAGATTCCGTTTCCTATGCTTGGAACCTGGAACGGAAAAACAGACCAAACCAAAAGGAAATAGCATGAAATCCTCTTTGCTCAAAGCTCTCTTCGGTGCTACTGCAACTGTTGCTGGTTTAATCTCGATGACTGGGAACGCCAATGCTATCAGTTTAGGCGGATCAACCCTCTCCATCGCCATGGAGTGCAACAACGACATGATGGCAATGGTGCTGGGTAACAGTCCCAGGGGTGAGTGGCAGTATGTTAATGATGCGGTAGGAGATGCTTATGGTGGCGAACACTATGAATTGTATGGAATGGGTTTCATGGAAGATGCCACTCACGTTTATTTCGCGATTAACACCCACGACATGGGGTTGAATGCAGGTCAGGACACCATAAGCAATGGACGCACTCAATACAAAATTGGCTATGGGGATCTGTTAATTAACACTACTGGAACCAACCTAGCAACAGCTAACGGCAACCTATTTGGCGTTCACTTCGGTGCTAATAGTGGGGGAGTGACTCAAGTCGGTCTTTATGGTAATGTAACGGCTAGGAGCGTAGGGGGACAGCACGTTAGCTCCCAGGCGACCATCGATGGCTACCTGAGAAATATGCCTGCAAATGCAGCAACTTCGGCAAATTTCTTTGGCAGCTTATCTCGCGAGACTGGTCCTAGCTATTTCGATCCAACTGGTTTTAATGTGATTCAGTCGGGAAGATTGCTTTCGGGAATTGAAATGCTGACGCCCAATCAGTTACAAGGCGTAGGTTACAATAGCAACCGCTTCCAAGGTGGTACAACTGTTGCATTCCGTATCGCTCGTTCATCCTTTGGTCCGGAACAATCAGTTCCCGAACCTACAACTATCCTTGGTTTAGCAGCTATTGGTTTAGCTTTGGCGATTGGTAAGCTGCGTAAGCAGAATGTGGACGAGTAATCATCACAGGGTGCTGACGGCAAAACTAGCATGAAGTTTTTTCGCAAAAAATATCGCCGGAGTCACCAGGGTCAGCTGACTCCGGCATTGCTTTTAAGTTATTACGGTTGAACCGCGTTCGAGCCGTTGTAAAATGCGATCGATTTGCTCGGCTTGGTCGCTTTTACCTTGAGCTTTGAATAAATCTCTAGCTTTTTTTAATACCTCTACAGCTTCTCGTCGTTGACCTTGTCGAGTCAAAGTAACGCCTAAATTAGCATAAGCTTCGGCAAATTCGGGATTAACGCGGATTGCTTCCCGCCACTGAGCGATCGCTTGTTGTCGCTCCCCAAGTCTAGCCAGGACGTTCCCCAAATTATAGTGAGCTTTAGCGTAATTGGGATTAATCCGAATTGCTTGAGTATATTCTTGCGTCGCTTCTGTGAGTTTGCCTTGTTGAGCAAAGGCATTGCCCAAGTTATGATGAGCTTCTGCCAAATTAGGATTAGCGCGAATCGCTTCGCGATAGGCAGCGATTGCTTCTGGTTGCTTGCCAATACCTGCCAAAGCTGCTCCCATATTTAGGTATGCTTCTGCCATGTTGGGATTGAGACGAATCGCTTCTTGGTATTGAGCGATCGCCGCTTCCAACTGTCCTTGCTGCTGAAACGTCACCCCTTGGCGATAATAACCCAATGCTTGCTCTTGGTTTTCTGGGCGCGAGCCATTCCTGGGAACAGGCGCTTGATTTTTTTGAATATTTTCCAAGCTTGGCAATGCCAGTGCTTGAGGTGACGTTGTCAAACTCAGACTGCTGACAGCGACAGCGAGTAGATTAATCCACAAACAAGTTTTTTTACCCATCGGCTTTAGTAGCAGATTTTCATATTTCATCTTGCCATATTACACCAGTTTTTTTGGCTAGGATCAAGTCGGTAATCTGGCATCTAGCTTAGGGCATAGAGACTAGGGGAGAGAAAGTATTCACTCTCAGCTAAAAAACGATTGGGCGTCCCTAATTTTGCATAAATTTTACCAGAGAGCCTGAGCCACATGGAGAAGCTGCCTGAGCAGCAGAAAATCGACTGGGGGAAGGAACTTTTAACAATGGTGAGCGATCGCATCCGAAGTTTGCATAATTTTTCCCAGCTTGCCTGAGAACTAAATATAAGAGCGACTGGCAATAGGACATCAGTCAGCGGTCATGACCTACAACTCATGACCAGAAAAGTTCTTATGGGGGTGTAATAACTCGATTTGTTACGACACCTATTAACTTTTTTGTGCGATTTTAAGGAATCAATACGATGGCTGGCGAAATTTCTGGGATTAAATGGAACGACCTCAATAATAACGGCGTAAAAGACTCCAACGAATCTGGTTTAGCAGGTTGGACAATCTACCTGGATCAAAACAAAAACGGTCAGTTGGATGCCGGGGAAAAATCTACAACAACCGATGCCAACGGCAACTATAAATTCACCGGACTGACAGCAGGCGCTTATACAGTAGCCGAAGTGCAAAAGCCCGGTTGGGCGCAGACATTCCCAACGGTAGGAGAGAGTACGCTGATTCCAATTAAAGACAGACGCGACTTAATTTTCGACCCGTCGCGCAAGTTACTTTATATGACAACTAGCGATGGAGATGTGGAACGTTTTGATATTAATTCCAAGTCTCTATTAACTCCCTTTGATGTCGGCAACTCGTTAAACGGTGGTGATATTACATCCGATGGCAGTGCTTTATACGTTGCGGAAAATCAAACAGGAGCAACACAAGGCTTCATTCGCAAGGTCAACCTGAATAATGGTAGTGTCACCAACCTGACCTATAACTTAGAGTATGATGACAGACCTAGCGATGTAGCAATTGGCTCAAATGGTATCGGCATAGTTCACTCGTTTGGGCAGTGGCACCCAATGCGCGAACTGAATTTGAACACCGATCAGATATCGAAACGGACGGATAAAACTTCAGTCTATGGAGGCGCACAAATTGTGCGTAGCGTAGACCGCTCCCTCTTTTTTATCACACAGGATGGCATTTCGAGCGGTCCCATTTTTACTTATGATGCCGTCGCCAATAAATTTTCTAATGACAAATGGACGAATGCATATCTTGGGAATAATTTGTCGGCGGTGAACCGCAATGGGTCGCTGATTGCACTCGAATGGGGTAACGGGATTTCAATTTTGGATCGAAACCTTAACTCGGTTGAGAACCTTTCCGGTGTTGATGGTGGAATGGCATTCGATCCATTAAAGGATGTTCTCTATGCTGCTAACTCCACTACGGATCAAATAATTGCTTTTGATACAAACACCTGGAAAGAGCTGTATCACCTGGACATTGGGGAAGATATTAAAAATGATTGGGACAATTCTTCCCGACCCTTTGGCAATGGGATGATGACAACGAGCAATGACGGGCAACTCCTGTTCATGTCCACCTCGTCTGGGGTGCGGATGTTCAACGTGACGGACGCACCTGCTGGTACTCACAAGGTTGACCTCAGCGATAGTCAGGTTGTCACCGACATCAATTTTGGCAATCACCAGACTGCGCCTACTGCAAAACTTTCTATCGACAACGTTACGGTAACCGAAGGCAATAGTGGCACTAAAGATGCAGTTTTCACAGTTAGCCTTGACAAGGCAAGTACTCAAACGGTGACGGTAAACTATGCTACTGCTAACGATAGCGCGATCGCCGGACAAGACTACACAGCCAAAGAAGGTTTGCTCACCTTTGCTCCCGGTCAAACTAAGCAACAGATTTTAGTGCCAGTAATCGGCGACACTTTAGTAGAACCGAACGAAACCTTCAAAGTTAACCTAACCAAGGCGACAAATGCAGAAATCGTCACCAGCGTAGGATTAGGTACTATCCTCAATGATGATTCCTTCGTCCTACCACAACTGTCAATCGGCAACGTGAAGGTGACCGAAGGCGATAGCGGCGCTAAAGATGCAACGTTCGACGTCAGCCTATCCGCAGCTAGTACTCAAACAGTAACGGTAAATTATGTTACCGCTGACGAGAGTGCTACAGCAGGCCAAGACTACAAACAAACCAGCGGCATCCTTACCTTTGCCCCCGGTCAAACTACGCAAACCATCGCCGTACCAGTAATCGGCGACACGCTCGTCGAACCGGACGAAACCTTCAAAGTCAATTTGAGCAATGGGACTAACGCGACAATTGCCGTTGCTTCAGGAGTAGGTACTATCCTCAATGACGACAGTATCGGTGGCAAATCGGGCAATGATGTGCTGATTGGCACATTGGGTCACGATACCCTAGATGGTGGCGCAGGTCACGATACTATCGAGGGATTGGCAGGTCATGACTGGCTCAAAGGCGGGTCAGATCATGACTGGATCGATGGTGGGGATGGTCACGATACCGTAGATGGCGGTAGCGGTTACGACACCATTTACGGTGGTAAAGGCAATGACAGCCTGATCGGCGGCGAAGGCGATGACGAAGTTTATGGCGGGCAAAACAATGACTTGCTCAATGGTGGCGACGGTGACGACATCATCTATGGTGGTCAAAATAAAGACACCGTCATCGGTGGTGCTGGGGATGACGAACTTTATGGCGACAAAGGCAATGATGTTGTTATCGGCGTTGATTCATTAGATGGTGCGCCCGGAGTGGGCGAGTTAGATACCCTGACGGGTGGGGAAGGCATAGATCGGTTTGTTTTGGGGGATGCGATCGCCGGAGCCTACTACAATGATGGCAAAGCCAAGAGTAGCGGCACTGCTGATTTCGCCCTGATAACCGATTTTAATATTGCCGAAGATTTTATCCAGCTAGCAGGAACAGAAGCAAATTACGTTCTGTCCGCAATTGGTGGCAATACCAATATTTACCTAGATAATGATGGTACTCTGGGCTTGGGTTCCAAGGATGAACTGATTGCTCGCGTAGCAGGCGTAACGAGTTTAAACCTCACTGATAGTTACTTCCTCTACGTCTAAACTCAAGATAAAAGGTAGGTAGGGGCGGGTTTTACCAACCAATCCGCCTAAATCACCTTTGTTTCTCTGAAAAATCGTTGAGCAAGGATAGAGATCTAGGTCGAAACCCGGTTTCTCGCCTCTATAAACCCGCCCCCAAATGTGGCACATTCATGGGAAAACGGTATAATTCCGCCGATGCAACCGGAAACGATATGATATCATTTTCCCTTCTTGATGCTACAGATCCGATCCCCCCTAACCCCCCGATGCATTGGGGGGAACAGAAGAAGTTAAAGTCCCCCTTTTTAAGGGGGATTTAGGGGGATCTGTGAAGGGAAAACGGTATGACAAAGATTTCGCAAAAATAGTCTGACTTTTTGTTAAGGGCGAATAGATAATTGTTCAGGCTAATAGTAAAATGCTTCTGACGCCAGATCGCCTTAAAAATTAGCAATTAGCAATTAGCCATTAGCAATTACCAATTACCTCCCCCAGAGCAATGACAATCGATGAACAGCTAAGACAACTGATTGCAGAAGTTTGCAAATACCCCCCTCAGAGTTTGGCAAGAAAGAAAGCTCTGAATCGGCTGCTCATTCAAATCCAATCTCTTCCCGGATTATACAAATCTAAGCACCCAGATTATTTACACGCCCTGAATCGAACCTGGGAGTGGGTGAGCAAAAATATTCAAAACTTCAAGCCCCGCCCACCCTCAATTCAAATCAGCCTGGTAAAGTGGATTAACGGTTACCTTTACTGGCGAATTAAAGATTTGTACGCACCCGATGACAAACCATCTCGCAGTTTCGACGAACCCCTTTGGGATGATGAAGAAGGTGCAACTTATTTGGATAGATTGTCAGAAAGTGGTTTTTGCACTTTTTCCCTCAGCGGAATTGACGCCTACATCGAACAAATTCAAAACCAAGAAACACAGCGCATTGGTTTAGAACTAGAACAGTACATTGAATCAGATCCAGATGGTAAACTGAAAAATTGCCATCTCAAAGCCAAACCTGAATGCAACTGCATGTTACTCATCCAAAGGCTACGCCTGAAAAACCCTCCAGATAAATTGGCAGATATTGCCAGAGATTGGAATGTTAAATATCAAACCCTCGTCGCCCACTGGAAAAGAAATTGCTTACCAATGCTGCAAGAAATTGCACTAAATTTAGGATATGAACCCGACATCGAGCCATGAACAACACACAAGCGCATCTGTTAAAAGTCCCCCTGGGTTACGAAGCTCATCGCCTCGCCCAGAAATTTGCCGCCCAACAAGCCAACCGCCAAAAAGGGAAGCAAGTTTACCTCAATACCCTAGCTGTCTATGCCGTCCACAGTTATTTAAAATGGCTGCAAATTGAAACAAGTTTAGAGCAAAGTGAGAGTTGGCATCCGGTAAAACGGGCGATATTTGATGTCGCAGATTTGGTTTTACCAGGGATTGGTCATTTAGAGTGTCGCCCGGTTTTGCCACAAGAGACAGCTTTGGATTTACCCCCCGAAGTCACAGAAAATCGCATTGGTTATGTGGGCGTGCAGTTCGAGGAAAATCTATCAGAAGTAGAGCTTTTAGGATTTGCACCTGCTGTCGATTATAACAATCCACCAGAGCAACTGCAAGTTTCAGAATTTCAGCCGCTGGATGTCTTGTTAGACCATATTTATCACCTGAAAAACCTCGCAGTTACAGTGGGGAAAACAGATTTACCGGCAGAAATAAGAGCGAATTTGAGTCAATGGTTTGATAATATATTTGATGCCGGTTGGCAAGCTGTAGAAACAATTTTAGGTCAGCCACAAACTGAACTCGCTTTTAGATTTAGAAACCCGGAAGGTAGCGTTAGGCGATGCAAGTTAATCGAATTAGGAATGACTGGTCAATCAGTTGGTTTAATTGTCGCACTGACGCCAGAATCCGAGCAAGAAATGGATATTATGGTCGAGGTGCATCCCCTCAAAAATCAAACCTATTTACCTACCAATCTCCAGTTGATGTTGCTCGATGAAGTGGGGGAAATGGTGATGGATGTTCAAGCGAGAAGCGAAAATAAGCAGATTCAATTGCAGTTTAGTGGCGAAATAGGAGATTGTTTTAGCGTCAAATTGGCTGTGGGTGATGTTAGCATAATGGAAGAGTTTACGATCTAGGTAATGGCTAATGGCTAATGGCTAATGGGAAAAAAACACCGCTTACCCAATTAGCCATTAGCTATTAGCAATTAGCCATTACCCATTACCAATCCCCAATTACCAATGGGAAAATTAGCTGTTCTCAAACTCGACGGTGATTTTGAGCAGGGTTTTCGAGTTACCCTGGAAATTGCAGCGGAAGGCTCACGCTCGTTTACAGAGATCGGCGGTATGTTACCTCCCGCACCCGAACTGGTGACTCAATATAGCCACTGGCAGTCAGTTTATCGCGGTCTGGGGAAGTCCACAAGGGCAATTAAAGCTAAAAAGGTCAAATTTGATGGATCGATCAAAACCCAGCGTCAAGAGTGCCAAGACTTAGGGCTGAAATTGAAATCCCATCTCAATTCCTGGCTTAAATCTGAGTCTTTTCTCTCGATTCGCGAGCAATGGTTGGAAAAAATCAGCACGTCGGAAGAAGTACGAGTGCTAATTCGCACCGAAAACCCCCAACTCAGACAACTTCCCTGGCATTTGTGGGATTTATTGG
The DNA here is from genome assembly GCF_041929235.1 of Microseira sp. BLCC-F43. Taxonomy (NCBI): domain Bacteria; kingdom Bacillati; phylum Cyanobacteriota; class Cyanophyceae; order Aerosakkonematales; family Aerosakkonemataceae; genus Microseira; species Microseira sp. BLCC-F43. The sequence goes on along the minus strand of NZ_JBHFNP010000111.1, from coordinate 8,657 downwards.
AACGTTACCCTTCCGCTGAAATTGCCCTCGGTGCGATCGCTTACGAAAAACCAAATCAAGTAAAAAAACAAACTTGTACTAACTCAATCAAAATTTTGGCTATTTTGGGAAATCAAGACGGTATTGATGTCCAAAAAGACCGACAGTTACTAGAAAAATTACCCCAGGCAGAAACCACCTTTCTGGTACAACCGCAACGCCAAGATCTAACCAACCAACTGTGGGAACAATCCTGGGATATTTTATTTTTTGCTGGGCATAGTAAAACTGAAGGAGAAACAGGCAGAATTTATATCAATCAAACAGATAGTTTAACAATTGAAGAAGTAGAGTTAGCGATTAAAAAAGCGGTTGAAAGCGGGTTAAAAATCGCAATTTTTAACTCTTGCGATGGGTTAGGATTAGCACGCAAGTTAGAACAGTTAAATATACCGCAAATTATTGTGATGCGGGAACCAGTACCGGATAAAGTAGCACAGGAATTTTTAAAGTATTTTATCAAAAGTTTTGCTTCTGGAGCGTCTTTTTATCTGGCAGTGCAGTCAGCGAGGAAAAAATTGGAAGGATTGGAAGGTGATTTTCCTTGTGCTAGTTGGTTACCTGCAATTTGCCAGAATCCGGCAACAATACCGCCAACTTGGCAACAATTGTGGGGAAGCGAGCGCATCCAATTCCAAACCCCATTAATTGCCAGTTTAGTAATAACTATTTTGGTCATGGCAGTGCGACAGATGGGAATACTTCAGGGATTAGAATTTCAAGCGTTTGATCTGTTAATGCGCCTGCGTCCAAATGAAGGGATAGATGAGCGCTTGTTGGTAGTTGAAGCAACTGAAGAAGATATTAACCGCTATGGATTTCCGCTACCGGATGGGATTTTAGCTGATGCGATCGCAAAATTAAATTCCTATCAACCGCGAGCGATTGGTTTAGATATTTTTCGCGCTCAACCTGTACAATTTGGTAATTCAGCGTTAGTTAGCCAGTTTCATCACAATCAAAAACTCATCGCTATTTGCAGCGCCAGGGAAACTAACAATCCCAATAAACCAGGGATTAAACCTCCGCCTAAACTGCCAGAAAACCGCTTGGGATTTAGCGATGTGGTAGTAGATCCAGATGGCATTCTCCGCCGCCACCTCGTATTTATGACGCCACACCACACCGATCCTTGTGCAACAAACTACTCTTTCAGCATTAGAGTAGCACTGCATTACCTAGCAGCAGATGGGATTTATCCGCAACTGATTGGTAATAATAGGGTAAAGCTGGTTAAGACTGTTATAAAACCTTTAAAACTTGATACAGGTGGATATCAAAATCTCGACAATCGGGGGTTTCAAATATTACTTAATTATCGAGCATCTGCTGATATTGCTAGGCGAGTTAGAATATCAGAAGTATTATCGGGAAATATTAAACCAGATTGGGTAAAAAATCGGGGGGTTCTGATCGGCGTAACTGCTCCTATTTCTAGCGATGATTTTTCCACACCATACAGTACAATGAAGTGGCCTTATGAGAAAATGCCAGGGTTAATTGTACAGGCGCAAATGGTGAGTCAAATTATCAGTGCGGTGCTAGATAATCGACCTATTTTGTGGGTTTGGAATGCGTGGGGAGAGGCGGTTTGGGTGTGGGGTTGGGCAATTGTTGGGGGTGCGATCGCCTGCTACTATAAGAGAATCCTATATTGGGGATTGGCTACGGGAGCAGCTATAAGCATTTTATCCGGATTGTGCTTTGGCTTTTTAATTCAGGGCGGATGGGTGCCGCTAGTGCCAAGTGCTTTCACATTGGTAGCGACTGGTGGATCTGCGACTCTTGCCCGTGCCTTAGAAATTCGCTTACAATTATTTGCAAAATTGCCTTGAACGTTTCGGGAAAAATAAAAATACTCGCTGAAGTAATTGTTGAAGTTGAACTCAATACTTCACCTCAAAAGAGGTGCATTTATGACCTCGCTCAAATTTAATCGCGGAGGAATCATTTTTAAAGCGGATGGCAGGCGCATGAGGTACACCTTCGTTTGTATAGCGGCAGCATTAATGCTGCCGCTATACAAACAAAGCCAAAAGGCTGTAGCTCAATCGCTGGGAATTTGCTGTAAATTCGCTCTGATTTTGGCAGTGTTTGGCTGTGGCTTTTGTACTCCTGCTATCTCTGCTAACCCGGCGGCTTCCCGGTTGCTTTTAGCATCAAAATTCGAGCCGCCAAACGATGGCGCACCGGGACGTAGATCGGACTCTGGCAGCCGCCCCGGCTGCCCTCAATCAACCAAACCTTTCACAGCTTTAGTACCTGCTACTAATCTGGGAAAAACCATTTCGGAACGTCCCACTTTTTGGCTTTACATTCCCTATCAATCGGGTGCTGTTGAGTTAGTACTCAAGGACGAAAATACAAAAAATACAGTTTATAAAACTAGATTCCAAGTCACTAAAGGGCAGGGAATTGTAAGCTTCCGCCTGCCGCAAACTGCGCCACCTTTAGAGAGTGGGAAAAAGTACCGTTGGCAATTTTATTTCTTTTGCAATCCGACAAGTCAGTCTGACTATCTTGTCGTGGATGGGGTAGTGATGCGAGAGTCAGTGACTGCCACATTGAAGAGTCAGTTAGAGACGGCAACTCCACAACAGCGGGTTGACCTTTATGCGGCTAATGGTTTTTGGTACGATACCCTAACCGAATTAGCTCAACAGAGGCTTGCCAACCCGCAGGATGTTAAATTGGCTGCCCAATGGGCGGATCTGTTGCGGCATCCATTTGTGCGCTTAGAGAATACGATTGAAGAGCCTCTGGTTCCTTGCTGTGCGTCTGAATAACAGGCATAACTATGAAATTGACAAAAATTTCATTCGTCGCAATTCTCACTTCTTTGGCGACCGTGTACGTGCCTTTGAGACTCAATTTGCCAACGCCATTTGCTAATTTACCTGTGTTGGCTCAAACCCAATCGGATCGGAAAGTAGAAGCAGATCGATTGTTTCAGCAAGGACTTGAGCAAGCTGGGAATAATCAATTTCAAGCTGCTATAGAGTCTTTTCAACAGGCAGCGATTATTTATAGGGAAATAGGCGATCGCCAGAGTCAAGCCAATACCCTGGGCAGTATTGGTTTAGCTTATGATTCCCTCAAGCAATACCAACAAGCAATTGAGTTTTATCAGCAGGCTTTGGCAATTGCACGATCGATTGGCGATCGCCGTGGAGAAGCTGCTTCCCTGGGCAATCTGGGCGTAGCTTACCAAACTCTAGGGCAACACCAGCAGGCAATTGAGTTTTCTTCACAGTCGCTGACGATCGCACGGGAGAGTGGCGATCGCTCTGTGGAAGCGAATTCTCTCACCACTTTGATCAAGGCTTACGATTCCCTGAGACAATACCAGCGGGTGATAGAGTTTGCCACGCAGTCGCTCGCGTTCGCCAGGGAGAGAGGCGATCGCCAGACCATCGCCTACAATCTGAACAATCTGGGCGGCGCATACCGCAATCTGGCGCAATACCAGCGGGCGATTCAGTTTTATCAACAGTCTTTAGCTGTTGCAAGGGAGATCGGCGATCGTCTTTTGGAAGTCAATTCCCTAAGCAATCTCGGTCAAACTTACTATTTCCTGTCACAATACCAGCAGGCGATCGAATTCTATCAACAGTCCCTCCAGATTGCACGGGATGTAGGCGATCGCAAGAGCGTTGTCAATTCCCTCAACGGTATAGCTAATGCTTACGATACCCAAGGACAACACCGGGAGGCGATTAAGTACTACGAACAGTCCCTGGCTATGGCAAAAGAAATAGGTTACTCCCAGGGACAAGCTGCTGCTCTCAACGGTATCGGCATTAGTTACTATCAATTAGGGGAATATCAGCAGGCAATAGAGTTTTATCAGCAGTCTTTAGATATTAAACGCAACATCGGCGATGTCTCTGGAGAAGCTAATACTCTGAACAATCTAGGCGATGCTTATAGTTCCCTGGGGCAATATCAACAGGTACTAGAGCTTCATCGGCAGTCTCTAGCAATTAAACGGAAAATAGGCGATCGCTTTGGGGAAGTCCGTGCTTTAGGTAATTTAGGCGTTGCTTACTTGTCTTTAGGGCAATACCAAGAGGCGATTAAGCATTTTGAGCAGTCTTTGGCTCTGGCAAGGGAAATAGGCGATCGCGAAGGAGAAGCTTCTTCGCTATATATTTTGGGCATTGCTTACCAATCTCGCAGGCAGTATCAGCAGGCGATGGAAATTCATCAGCAGTCCCTAATAATTGCACGAGAAATTGGCAATCGCCCGGGCGAAGGCTATTCCCTCACCAGTATGGGCAGCGTTTATTCTGAGCTTGGGAAATACGAGCAGGCAATTGAGTTATATCAGCAAGCGTTGAGCATCGCACGGGATTTAGGCGATCGCCGATCGCAAGCCGAGTTACTTAACAATCTCGGACTTATTTTTTTTGAACAAGGCAATCTCGCCCTAGCAGAGAAAACCCTACTCGCTTCAATTGAGATGATGGAATCGTTGCGGGAGAAGTTGAACGATGCCAATAAGGTGACAATTTTTGATTTTCAAGCAAGTCCCTACATCGGTTTACAAAAAGTTTATGTCGCCAATCAGAAGCCCGATCGAGCTTTAGAAATTGCCGAGCGAGGTCGAGCAAGAGCTTTTGTGGAGTTATTGGCAAAGCGCTTCTCTGCTTCCCCAAATGCTCAACTGAATATCAATAAACTCACCATCGGGCAAATTCAACAAATTGCGAAAGACCAAAATGCCACACTGGTTGAATATTCAATTCTTGATACTGAATTTAAAGGTATAAACAAATTAGAACTCTTGATTTGGGTAATCAAGCCCACAGGTGAAGTCGCGTTTCGCTCTGTTGACCTCACCTCCCTGGATATTCCGATAAAAAACCTCGTTCCCGACACCCGTCAATCCATTGGCGTCAGAAATCGCTCTCAAAACCAACAGCAGCTAGCTTTTCTCCCCGGCGATTTAGTCAAACTCAACACCGACGCCCCTGATTCGGAGCCTTGGGAGGTGGTAGCAGTTGATACTACTGGCAGGATGCTGACAATTAGACAATCTTCGTTTCCTCCAGATGTGACTCTAAAACGTCCCATCGCTGATGTAACAGCTAAAGTAGACTCCCGCCGCAGCAATAACCCCCGCTTGCAGAAACTCTATCAGTTGCTCATCCAACCAATTTCTGACCTATTACCAACTAATCCAGAATCCCGCGTTATCTTTATTCCCCAAGGGGCATTATTTCTAGTTCCTTTTACCGCTCTCCAAGATGCCCAAGGGAAGTATTTAATCGAGAAACATACTATCCTCACCGCCCCAGCAATTCAAGTTTTGGAATTAACCCATCGGCGACGGCAACAACTGCCAGGGAATGCTAAAAATATGCTCATAGTTGGCAATCCTACGATGCCCAAAGTCTCCATCATGCCGGGAGAAGCAGCACAGCAGTTAGGGGCGTTGCCGAATGCGGAACGAGAAGCAGTTGCGATCGCTTCTATTTTCAATACCCAACCCCTAATCGGCAACCAAGCTGTAAAATCTGCTGTAGTGGCAAAATTGCCCGCAGCCAGAATTATTCATTTAGCCACCCACGGGTTATTAAATGATATTCAGGGATTGCAAAGCGCGATCGCTCTCGCCCCTTCTGGCACCGATAACGGTTTGCTCACTGCCGAAGAAATACTAGAATTAAACCTCAACGCTGAATTAGTCGTCTTGAGTGCCTGTAATACTGGCTCTGGGCGCATCACCGGCGATGGCGTGATTGGTTTATCTCGTGCGTTGATTACTGCCGGAGTTCCCAGTGCGATCGTTTCTTTGTGGTTGGTTCCTGATGCCCCCACAGCCGCTTTAATGACTGAATTTTATCAACAATTCCAGCGCACTGGCGATAAAGCCCAATCCCTGCGCCAAGCTATGTTAACCACGATGCAGCAACACCCCAACCCCAGAGATTGGGCAGCATTCACCTTAATTGGCGAAGCTGAGTAGGGGCACGGCAGCGAAGTCTTTGGAGCGGGTACAAAGATTGTCGATGCCGTGCCCCTACAGATCGTGGCTGTGGCGATCGTTGCCGGATTGGGCACGGCAGCCAAGTCTTTTGATCGGGTACAAAGATTGTCGATGCCGTGCCCCTACAGATGGTTGATGCTGTACCTCACTCACTTGCAATCTGCTGTATCCTGTGGGATGGGCATCCTGCCCGTCCGGTGATATTTTTGAAGTCTATTGATAACAATGCGCGTAATTGGTTTAATCAGCGGCACCTCTGTCGATGGCATCGATGCCGCAATGGTTGAGATTTCCGGTACTGATGTCGATTTAAAAGTTGAACTACTCGCGGGGGCAACTTACCCTTACCCAGAAGCTTTACGAGAGCAAATTTTAGCTGTCTGTGCTGGGGCGGCGCTGTCAATGGCAGAATTGGCTCAATTAGATGATGCGATCGCCAAAACTTTCGCCCAAGCTGCCCAAACTATCCAAACAGATCGTCCACCAGCCCAACTCATCGGTAGTCACGGTCAAACAGTTTACCATAGACCTCCTGATGTGCAGGTGGGAATTCCCCAAATGGGATACAGTCTCCAACTCGGACGAGGCGCGTTAATTGCCCATCTGACAAATATTACAACCATCAGTAATTTTCGCGTCGCCGACATTGCCGCAGGCGGACAAGGTGCGCCCCTCGTCTCTAAAATAGATGCCTGTCTGCTCAGTCATCCCCAAGAATCTCGCTGCGTCCAAAATATCGGTGGCATCGGCAATACCACATATTTACCTGCGCGTCAATCCCCCCATTGGGAAGATAAAATCCAAGGATGGGATACGGGTCCTGGAAATGCACTCGTAGATTTAGCAGTGCAGCATTTATCCGGCAAGACAAAAACTTACGACCAAGATGGCAATTGGGCTTCTGGCGGCACACCCTGTCAAGCATTAGTAGAAAAGTGGCTCAGCCATGACTTTTTTCAACTGCCGCCGCCCAAATCTACAGGGCGCGAGTTATTTGGAGTAGACTTTTTCCAACAGTGTTTGGCAGATGCAGAGCCTTATAATTTAAGTGCCGCTGACCTGTTAGCTACCCTCACCGAACTAACCGTCGCCTCAATCGTTCACAACTACCAAACTTTCTTACCGAAGATGCCCGATCGGGTGCTATTGTGCGGCGGCGGCAGTCGCAATCTTTATCTAAAACAGCGATTACAGATTTATCTATCCCCACCAGGAGAATCTACCCAATTACCGATTACCCTCGTTCCCAGGCAGAGCCTGGGAACGCCATTACCAATTCCAGTCTTGACTACCGATGAAGTCGGATTAAATGCAGATTATAAAGAAGCGATCGCGTTTGCCGTTCTGGCCTATTGGCGACATCTGGGTATCCCCGGTAATCTTCCCCAAGTAACCGGCGCCAGCGCCAGCGCCCTTCTGGGGGAAATTCACCTTGCGATGGCACAACCGCCGCATGATAGCATAGACTCTGCTTTGGCAGTGAGCGATTAAATCAAGGAACACACAGCAGTGGCTCATACCTTTTTATTGGAGGCTGGGCGTTGGAGGTTGCAGGGAAGTTGGCTTGAGCGCAACGAGATGCCCATCGGTGTTAGAGGGCTAACTTTGGTGGCGTGGAGTAAGGATAATTGGTTTACGATGGTGACCAAGCTAATGTTTCCCGATAGCGATCGCGAGGAAATAGCCTTCCAATATCGAGGGCGTCTAGATGCTGGGGAACTCCAGTATACTTTTGTGTTGCAACATAGTTTACTGGGTCGCGTGGAAGGTGAGGGGTGGATTGCTCCAGAAACAATTGTGCAGCGCTACTGGGTGCTAAACGACCGCCAACGTCGCAGTGGCTTTGAAACCATGCACCAGATCGATGAAAACAAATATTACCTCAGCAGCAGCATCCTGGCAGGTCATTACCTCACCAGTATGATGGAAGCAACCCTAGAGCGTCAGCCGGAATAACATTATGCCCGATTGTAGATACAGTTGTTCGTTCTAATCTGTTGCAGCTAGAAATTGGGTTTGGCTAAAACAATTAGAACGAAGCTTTAGCTTGCAACCTGTCGCAGCCAGGTTAACTTTCGGTGGGGATTTGGGGGAGGCAATAAAGTCCTCGCGCGAAATCGTGGGATACATGGACATCCCCCAAGCAAATTTTGGCAACTCTTGCCCGACAAAATTTGCCAACCTCCTGAAGTTTTTAGAACCAATAGTATATAATATTAAAACCAAGGAGGTGATGTTAGGTGTTACACAAGGTTGTCAAAGTTAGCCTATATCCAACGCCAGAACAACAAGTGCTGTTAGCTCAATCATTGGGTTGCGATCTTTGGTGGTGGAATTATGCGCTATCACAATCTATCGACACCTACAAAGAAACTGGCAAAGGTTGGCGCCAGTCAGCACTTAACGCTCTCCTTACGGGCTTGAAAAAAGCTGAAGAAACTAAGTGGATTGGAGACTGTTACAGTCAAAATTTGCCAGATGTCACTCGCCACCTGAAAACTGTCTACAAAAAGTTATTTGATGGTCAAGCAAGATTCCCTCGGGTCAAGTAAAAGCATGGTAGGCAGTCTATCCAGTACGCTCAAAACGATCCCCCCCCCGCCCCCCTTAATAAGGGGGGCGGGGG
>NZ_JBHFNP010000110.1:0-1154 GCF_041929235.1 Microseira sp. BLCC-F43 | reverse complement strand
TAATCATCTGGTTCTAGAGTTCAGGACTAGCAAGCATCCTGAAGTAGGTCTTTAACTCTTGCCTCTAACGAATAGTCTGGTCAGCTTGGGCTTTTTGGCTTACGCCTCTTGCCCCGTCACGAAGCGTGCGGGGTTGCTGACTGCTGCTTCAAGAGTGCCTGTCTTACCGCATTATGGAATAGGTCTTTGGCAGCCATTACTCCTCACACAGTTTCTAGCCGGAAGTTCGGTCTTGAAGCAGGCAGTGGCGATCGCATCCGACACGAGCTTTCGCTTGCTCTTCCCATCTAAACCTCCGGGGTACTCCCGCGCTAACCGCGTAGCGGTTAGCGGTGAGGGGGATAGGAGGGCGGTGAGGAGTCCCACCCCCGACCAATTTTGACCCCCGCTCAAAGAGGAAGCGGGGTGGGCGACGATAGGCTGAAATTCTGGAGGTCTCCTCCAGAATCGCCTACCTCACGAATCGCCAATTAAGCTGGGTTAGTAGGTTTAACCCGACTCTTGAGAGTCCTGATATAACTTCGCAGTATTTCTGTCTGCGTTCGGCTCGTTTGTTCGGCATATTGCTTTAGTATTTGTAATTCTTCATCAGGAAGTCTAATGGTAAGCTTATTCATCTTGACTTGTACAGTTATTAACTGTACAATAATATCATGTTATTAACTTACCAGTATCGATTGCAACCAAGTCCCGAGCAGGTGGCGACCTTGAGCCACTGGGGTGAATTGTTGCGTCGGCATTGGAACCATGCCTTGGGTGAAAGACTGGATTGGTTGCGTCGCACCAGATGTCAAATCGACCGTTGTAGCCTGATTTCAGAACCGATTGGGGATATTCCTGAGAAAGTAGATTATTATTCACAAGCGGCTGACCTCAAAGAAACTAAACGGTTATTCCCTGAATACAAAGACATCTACGCTGATTGCCAACAGCAGAATCTAATGCGGTTGGATAAGGCTTGGAAACGCTGGTTAATTCCCGACAAGGCAGGAAAGAGAGGCGGCAAACCTAGATTTGTGCGATGTAGAAAGTTGAGTGGAATGGAGGTATAACAACCAACAAAGTGAGAGGAAAGCCGTCTTTCAAGCGTGAATTCTGTCTCACTATCCCCACGTAAAAAGAGTCCCAGACTCCGGTCACGTTAGTAGTAAGTA
>NZ_JBHFNP010000011.1:0-15528 GCF_041929235.1 Microseira sp. BLCC-F43 | reverse complement strand
GGGCAAACTTAAATAGTTCAATCCAATCTATCTCCTCTGGGAGAGGGGAAAAATGTATCATGTCTGGAAAGGAAAGGATAGTAACGCAAGTTGCTAGTGAATAGTTGTGACATTGGTAATTGGTAATTGGTAATTGGTAATTGGATTCATGGCTCAGTCTACTCTTGACAATTACCCATTACCCCAGAAACCCGGTTGATTCGTTAATTTCTCCCTGTCAAACCCACGATTTTTCAGAGAAACCGGGTTTCAATGCCTTGGGATGTAACTAGCAACTTGAGTTAATAGCTGTATAGATATTTGGCTCACTTGATCTCGCTCATATACCTAAAATGAATCCCATCGCTCTTGCCTCTAATCAAAATCTCAGTGCCAACCAGATGATTGACTGGGTTAGCAAAGTTTTCATTATTGCATACAAAGAGCAAACCCAAGTGCTGGAGGAAGTCTTGACAAAAGAAGGCTTTCAAGTTGAAGTTCTCAGGCAGGAACAAAAGCCAGAATATCAAAACTATTCCCGCAGTTATCTTTGCCTGATGAACCATAGGAGAGCTTGGGAAAAAGCCGCGACCGAAAGCAAACCTACTCTGATTATTGAAGCAGATTTTGTCCCCGTCCAGGGCTTTGGCAAGCTGCCTTTACCCTTTAATCCCGATGGTCGCAATGTAGGAGTTTGTTGGTTATACACCTGCGCGCCGCAGGTTTACAGCGTCTCCGAAGCAGGTTACGCCGAAGGATTTTCAGTTTCAACCGTTGCCTATATTGTGACGTCGAAGGGCGCTGAGTACCTGATGGAATTGGCAGAAGAAATCCGCGAAAAAAAGGGACCGACTGCTTATTCATCTTGGGATTCTAATGTAGATACTTTCCTGCGTGCCAGAAATCTAAAAAACTACATTCCCTTCCGCAACTATGGCGAACATGGAGGATTGCCCAATTTAGAACACTACAAAAACGGTTTGAGTAAAACCCATCGCGCCGATGTATTGTATGGGAAACTTGCTTTTTTACCTCTCTATGCTTCAGGTGAAAAAGGTGGAAATATGGCATTGCTATCGGCAAGGCTTCAGGCGCGTTTAAAAGGAATTGCCCGTCTGGTAACGGGACGATTTCTCCGGATACCAGTTGTTAAAAATTCCAGCGTACCTGGAAGACTGGTGAGTTTTGCCATTCGCAGACAGCTATCGGTGCGGCTGTAGAAAAACAAAGCCGGTTTCTAAGCAGAAACCGGCTTTCTAGCCACGTCGTGGTTAAGTCATGAGCAATTGTTGAACTGCCTGTTCCACCCTTTGACCAGATACTTTCCAGGAGTATTCTGCCCATACAAGTTCATAAGCAGAATCAGCTAGTTTCTTACCCAGAGAAGGCTCTGACCAAAGCTGTTGCACGGCTGCTACAATTTCATCAACTTTATCTGCGATCAATAAGTGTTCCCCATCTCGAACTTTCAGCCCTTCAGCACCCTTGGTTGTACTCACGACAGGACGATGGCTAGCAAAGGCTTCCAATATCTTCAGGCGAGAACCCCCACCTTGCAGCAAAGGAACCACTACAACGCTGGCAGCTGCTAAATAGGGACGGACATCTGGAACTCGACCTGTGACGACAATTCCAGGATCTTGCTTAGCAGCTTCCCGCATATATCGAGTTGGTTTTACGCCTACTAACATGAGACGACAGTTTGGGAAATTTTGCCGCAGCCGAGGGTAGATTTGGTCTATCAGAATTTGGGCAGCTGCTGCGTTAGGTTCGTATTGAAAACTAGCAGTAAAAAGGATGCTCCAAGGTGTTGGTTCTAATTCAGAATTGCCTAACCTGACGCCGTCGTAGTAGGCGATATCGAGTCCGTTAGGAACTACATGAATCGGTGGTGTATTGTGGTATAATTGTTGTAGCAAACGATTATCTTCTTTACTACATACCCATATTTGGTCAGCTTTAGAGACAAAATCACGCTCGATAGATTCAACTTTATTTAGCATCAGGCGATCAATCTTGTTTGGCTCTGAAATCGATATGTCGCGGGCTCCAGATAGCTCTACATTGTGGGCATCGTAGATCATCGGACAGCCATAACGCTTAATTGTATTGAAGTAATGGTAAAGCCAAAGCTCTTCAACAACTACTAGATTAGGCTGAAATTTTGCCAGTACCTGGGAAAGTTCCTGGGCTACAATATCTGAATCAAATGGAGCGTGCCAGGGATGTCCGTAGGGTCGCAACTTCCACAGCCGATGTTTAATTTTTTTCCAAAAAGATCGTTGTTTTTTGAGGTCGTCAATATAGTAATTCTTACAGATGGTAATGCCTGGTGGAAGAGCGGGGTTACTGCTTGGCTTTTCAAAGCAAATCGAAATAATAGCAACTAAACCAAACTTCATCATGATGTTGATATTCTGCCAGTTGCGTAACGCAGATCCGCCTACAGGGGGGTAAGCTGGGTATCTTGTAACGAACAGGGTGCGAATCGAGTTATAGTCCATTAGACGTTCCTTATATATTAAATCAATCCTCGATCTTGCAAGTTTTGAAGCATATAAAACCAATTATCATCTTGGCCTGAATATGGTTGAGACAAAATGGCTCTGCGGTTGACGCTGGAAGATTTGCTCAAATGTCAAGAGTAAACTGCCAATGAATCCAATTACCAATTACCAATTACCAATTACCAATTTCCTGATAGTCTGGAGATAGTTACTAGGCAGGGGGGGAAATTCCCAGTAGGTCGAGATATTGTTGGGTAACGGTTTCTAATGTGTACTGTTCCAGCCAAGCGGGAGGGACGGATTTGGCGTTACCAGATAAAACGCGCAAAATGGCATCTGCGATCGCATCCGAATCTCGTACTGGCACTAATTCCCCATACTTGCCATGAGCCAAAATCTCATAGGGGCCACTTTCGCAGTTAGTAGAAACTACCGGAGTTCCCACCGCCATTGCTTCTATTAACACCGTCGGCAATCCTTCTTCAATCGAAGAGAGAACAAACACAGAAGCTTTTGCCATATAGGCATAGGGGTTTTGGGTAAAACCAGGGAAAGCGACATCGTTTTCTATGCCTAATTCCTTTACTAAAGCGTTAAGTTTTTGCTGCTGTTTACCTTGACCTAAAATTACCAGTTTTGCGGGTCGTACTTGTCTGACAATAGCAAAAGCTTTGATTAGGGTAGGAAAGTCTTTTTGTTCCTCCAATCTGCCCACGGCTAAAATAACTGGAGGCTCCCCAGGGGCGAACCAAGGGTGGTCTACAGGCTGTTTGGCCTTTTCGATAAATTCTGGTAGAATGACTGGGTTGTAGACTGTTTTGATGCGCTTTAGTGGAATACCTGTGACTAGCGCTAGGTCTTTAGCAACTCCTTGGGAAACAGCTACGATGGCATCGGCAAAAGGATAGAAAAGCCTTGCACTCAGTGCCGACTTCTGTTCGTTTTTCTCGCGTTTTGCTCGCAGGGAAAGCGTATTGTGTTCGGACACGACTACGCGGGTGGATGCAAATGCGAGGCGCTTCGCCAATATGGCTATTTCATTGTTGTAGTGCAGTGCTGTTAGTAGCGCTGCGGGTCGCTGTTTTTGCAGGTAACCCATCAGTTTGGGTAAACCGTTGCGCCAGGGTTTTGGTGCTTTGAGATCGATGATTCTGACTTGAGATGGTACTTGGGTTAAGTAAGGACCTTCTTTTTTGTTCACTACTAAATCTATTTTCAGTCCCCGCTGCACAAAGCCTTGCATTAGGTTTACCATAACTCGTTCGGCTCCGCCCCCTAGAAGGCGGTACAGGTAAACAGCGATGTCGGGTGTATTTTCAGGCATGGTTAGGGTTTTTGTGGGTGGTTTTTAGGGAAAGGAATGCCGAAAATATCGAGATATTGTTGGGTGACGGTTTCGAGGGTGTATTGTTCGAGCCAAGCGGGAGGGACGGTTTTGGCGTTACCGGATAATATTTTTAAGATCGCCATAGCGATCGCATCCGGATCTCCCACTGGTACTAATTCCCCATACTTGCCATTATCCAAAATCTCATCGGGGCCGCTTTCGCAGTTAGTAGAAACTACCGGAGTTCCCACTGCCATTGCTTCGATTAATACCGTGGGTAACCCTTCTTCAATCGAAGATAAAACAAACACCGATGCTTTTGCCATATAGGCATAAGGGTTTTGGGCAAAACCCAAGAAAGCGACATCGTTTTCTATGCCTAATTCCTTGACTAGGGTGTTGAGCTTTTCCCTTTCCTTACCGCTGCCCAAGATTGTTAATCTTGCCGCTTGGGCTTGTCGTACAATGGCAAAAGCTCGGATCAGGGTGGGAAAATCTTTTTGTTCCACCAAGCGACCTGCGCCTAATATTACCGGCGGTTCTCCGGGATTAAACCAAGGATGATCTACGGGTTCTTTGGCTTTTTCAAATAATTCTGGTCTAATAATTGGGTTGTGGATCGTTTGGATGCGCTGCTGGGGTAAACCCGTTGTAGTTGCTAGATCTTTGGCTACTCCCTGAGAAACTGCGACGACGTCATCTGCCCAAGGGTAAGATAATTTGGCTAACAGGGGTGCAAAGCGATCGCGTTTTCCAGTTGGGTGTTGCGCGTGCAAAGATAGATGATTATGCTCGGAAACTACTATGCGCGTGGAGGTTCCAGACAGATATTTCGCCCATATTGCGACTTCGTTGGTAAAGTGCAAGGCTGAAACCAAGGCGACAGGACGCTCATGCCGCAGGTAACGCGCTAGCTTGGGTATAACGCCTAGCATTTGTGGCGCTTGCAGATCTACAATTCTGACTTCTGGCGATACAAAGCTGAGGTAAGGTCCATCTTTTTTATTCAGGACAAAATCTACTTTTAAACCTTGTTTTGCCATGTGATTCGCCAGGTTTACCATCGCTCGTTCGGCTCCTCCACCGTAAAGCAGGCGGAGGTAAAAGGCAACGCGGGTATCGGTCATACAATTTTGGATTTTGGATTTTAGATTTCAGATTTTAGATGGGAGATCCACCCAATTTTGGATTTTAGATTTTAGATTTCAGATTTTAGATGGGAGACACACCCAGGATGTCTAGATATTGTTGGATGACGGTTTCCCATTTGTATTGATTCAGCCAAGCTGGATCGACAACCGGAAAATTGCCACCTAATACTTTCAGAATTGCTTGTGCGAGTGCTTCGCTATTTCCGACTGGCACTAGATCGCCGTACTTGCCTTTGTCTAAAATTTCTTCAGGACCGCTTTCGCAGTTGGTAGAAACTACGGGGGTTCCTACTGCCATTGCTTCTATGAGTACGGTTGGCAATCCTTCCCAGGCGGAAGATAATGCAAAGACAGATGCTTTTTTCATGTAAGCATAAGGATTGTTGGTATAACCGAGCAGAGCAACATCATTTTCTAATCCCAACTCCCTCGCTAAAGTTTCTAGTTGCTGGCGCTGTCTACCGCTGCCTAAAATCATTAACCTAGCCGTTTGCTTTCGCTTGACAATCGCCAAAGCACGAATCAGGGTAGAAAAGTCTTTTTGTTCGACTAATCTTCCTACTCCCAAGATTACCGGCGGTTCGCCTGGATTAAACCAAGGGTGTTCCACTGGTTGTTTTAATTTTTCATCGAGTTCGGGGGTAATCACTGGGTTATGAATCACCCGAATTCGCTCTGGAGGTAGTTTGGTGATATTGTTTAAATCTTTCGCCACCCCAAGGGAAACTGCCACAATTGCATCGGCCCAAGGGTAAAATAGCCTCACCGTCAAGGGTGCTAACCGGGCGGAAACTTGCTCTACACGCTTTGCCTCTACGGAAATATTACTTTGTTCGCATACAACTACCCGCGTTGATACCCCAGAAAGGCGCTTAGCCAATATAGCGATTTCATTTGGATAATGCAGCGCCGAAAGTAAGGCATGCGGCTGTTCTGAGCGCAGGTAACTCACCAATTTGGGCAAACTTGCCGTAGATTGAAGACTCGTGGGGAATTTTAACGTTTTACTTTTGTCAAACTGTCGAGCTTTTAGATCTATGATGTTAACTTCAGGGGGAACCTGGGATAGGTAAGGCCCTTCTGCCCTGGTGATCAATAAATCTACTTTGAGTCCCTGCTGGGCAAACCCCTGTACTAACTTTACCATCGCCCTTTCCGCTCCTCCCCCACCCAAGTCGCGAAGGAACATGGCGATGCGACGCGGCTGTTTAGCCATCTTGATTAATCTCCGGTGCTAACCTAAATGAATCTACACAATCCTAGCGCATCGTAAAAGTAGCAATTTAAACATGGATTACGCAACATCTCTAGATGTAGGGGTTGAGGTAACGAAACCCAACCTTACAGAGCAAGATTAAAATTCCTCTGAGTCTGCGTCTGCCGGATCGGATTCTAATTCGCTGCTGCCGAAGCGGGGTTGGGCGGGAATCGCGGCAACGATTGCATCCAATACTTTAGATACGGGTATAATTTCCAACCCTAAATCTTCTGGGAATTTTTGTCCTTTGGGAACGATCGCGCGCTTGAAACCGAGTTTAGCTGCTTCTTTGAGGCGCAATTCCATTTGAGAGACAGCACGCACTTGTCCGCCTAAACCGACTTCGCCGATTAAAACGGTACGGGAATCGACAATGCGATCGCGAAACGATGCCACGACTGCGATCGCTATTCCCAAATCTACCGCCGGTTCTTCTACATTCAAACCCCCCGCCGAAGCTACATATGCATCTAATTTAGATAAGGGTATGCCAACTCGTTTTTCTAATACGGCTAAAATTTGCAAAAGTCTGTTATAATCCACACCCGTGGTTGAACGGCGGGGCGAGGCGTAACTCGTGGGACTGACTAACGCTTGCAATTCGACGACGAGGGGGCGCGTACCTTCGCAAGCGACGACAATAGCCGTACCGGGGGCGGCTTCATCGCGGTTGCCTAAAAATAATTCTGAAGGATTGGCGACTTCCCGCAAGCCGCGATCGATCATTTCAAAGATACCGATTTCGTGGGTAGCGCCGAAGCGATTTTTGACACTACGTAGGAGGCGGTGAGAGGCAAAGCGATCGCCTTCAAAATAGAGTACGGTATCGACGAGGTGTTCGAGGACTCTGGGGCCGGCGATCGCGCCTTCTTTGGTAACGTGTCCTACAATCAGCAGCGTAATATCTTCACTTTTAGCAAGCCGCATCAGCGCCGAAGTACATTCTCGCACCTGCGCCACCGAACCCGGAGCCGATGCCATAGTCGGTAAATAAATCGTTTGGATACTGTCAATTACGGCTAAATTTGGTTTGAGCGACTCCAACTCGCGTAAAATTTGTTCTAAGTCGGTTTCGGGTAACACGTAGAGATTGGGCTCAACAATCTCGGTGGCGGTGGGTTTTTCCTCCGACTCGGCATCGGGGGTTAAAGCAATACCCACACCTAAACGAGACGCCCTCAATTTAACTTGCTGTCCTGACTCTTCTGCCGATACGTAGAGGATGCGGTATTCCATCGCCAGTCGATTGGCTACCTGAAGCAGCAGCGTTGATTTGCCAATACCCGGATCTCCGCCAATCAGTACTAGAGAACCGGGGACGACTCCGCCACCGAGTACCCGATTCAGTTCCGCGTAACCGGATGACCAACGTTCTTGCTGTTTTTCAGTAATTTGGGAAAATTTGAGCGACATCCTGGGTTTAGGTGGGGTATTGGCTGCTGATTTAGCGTTTTGCTGGGTGGTACCTTGCCAATTAGTGCGACGGTCATGGCTTGTTACCTGGGTGACAATTTGTTCTTCTAGCGAGTTGTAAGTCCCGCAGGCGGGACACTTGCCAAACCATTGAGCAGACTCGGCCCCGCATTCTGTACAAACATAAGAGGTTCGAGACTTTGGCATTTCTTTATTTTAATTAAAGAATCTACACGTCGCTTAAAGCTTAAGAAAGCTTGAAAGGCAGCACCTGCGGGAATTTCAGGCTTCTTAAACTGACATGATAGAGTACGATCTTAATACACGCTACTAAAAATTAACGATTTGCAATTTGACTTAAGGAGTGTTGACCAAATTGGAAAGCCATAAAGAAAAAATTTTGGTGGTAGATGACGAAGCCAGCATTCGCCGGATTCTGGAAACTCGCCTATCGATGATTGGTTACGATGTGGTAACCGCCGCCGATGGGGAAGAAGCTTTAGAAACATTTCGCAACGCCGATCCCGATTTAGTCGTTCTGGACGTGATGATGCCCAAGCTAGATGGCTACGGCGTCTGTCAGGAATTACGCAAAGAATCCGATGTGCCGATTATCATGCTAACAGCACTGGGAGATGTCGCAGACCGGATTACGGGACTGGAACTAGGGGCGGATGATTACGTTGTTAAACCGTTTTCGCCCAAGGAACTGGAAGCTCGCATCCGGTCGGTTTTGCGGCGGGTAGACAAGACGGGTGGTGGAGGGATTCCCAGTTCTGGAGTGATCCACGTCGGCAATATAAAAATAGATACAAACAAGCGGCAAGTTTACAAAGGCGACGAGCGCATCCGTTTGACTGGTATGGAATTTAGCTTGCTGGAATTGTTAGTCAGTCGTTCGGGGGAAGCGTTTTCCCGTTCTGAAATTTTGCAAGAAGTTTGGGGATACACGCCAGAGCGTCACGTCGATACCCGCGTGGTGGATGTCCACATCTCGCGCTTGCGGGCAAAGTTGGAAGACGATCCCAGCAATCCAGAGCTGATTCTCACCGCCAGAGGAACCGGCTATTTGTTCCAACGGATTATTGAGCCAGGGGAGAACGAAAAATAGGCATCTTGTGCAGGTGAGCGGGTGAGCGGGTGAGCAGAGGAGCAGAGGATCAGGTGAGAATTACCCGCAACCTATGCTTATCGTCAATCGACCCGAATGACCCATGACCCATGACCCATGACCCAAATCGAGTGTTGCGGCGGTTACCAATAGTTGTTGGTGTGTTGGCAGGTTCCCTGCTGATGCTGAACCGCTTTTTGACGCCGCAAATAACCGACTCTCAGGCGCGTTCGGATGCGCTGGGAGTCATTTTGTCGGCGCTGTTGATTTTAACAGGGTTGCTGTGGCAACAGGTGCAGGCGCGATCGCCTGACGCAGTTCAACTCATCGGCGAAGAGGGGTTTGAACTCGCGTCTGATTTACCAGAAACGGTAAAAGCAGAATTAGCATGGGCGTCTCGTCTGTTACTCACGAATACCGTCACGCGCAGCATCGTCGTTTGGTATCAAGGCAAAGTCTTGTTACGACGGGGCATTTTAGGCGCATCCAAAGAAGTTACACCTGGGGCAATTCTTCAGCGAGTTCTGGAAAAGCAAAAGCCAGTCTATTTAGTGGCTCTGAAGCTATATCCGGGCAAAATTGAATTTGATTATTTACCGGAAAATACCCAGGGTGTCATCTGCCAACCAATAGGCAGTAAAGGCGTCTTAATTTTAGGCGCGAATGCTCCTCGCAGCTATACCCAGCAAGATGAAAACTGGGTAGCGGGAATTGCTGATAAATTAGATGTGACGCTTCAAGCAGGGGAAACGGGAACGGTTGTAGAAAATTAAACGTCTCTACGGCAAGATAAAGAAAGCCGGTTTCTTCGTATATACATAGTTATCAAATACCGGATTTTTTGTACAAACCCACGACTTACGCCAAGAAACCCGGTTTCTTGGCATAAATTCTCAAGTTGTTCGTCTCTCCCTAGACATTCATCCGTTTAGGTGAAGCATTCCAAAACTTTTTTTTGTATTACTTTGATTAAACAAGGCATGAAAATTTATGGTGATTCTCTACTGGCTGCTCATTGTTTTGATGCTCGTGGGTGTCGTCGGTGCGGTTGTTCCCGGCATTCCTGGTTCCAGCTTGATTTTAATTTCTGTCGTGGTTTGGGGTGCAATTCACGGTTTTAGTACGGTGCAAATATCCCTAATTGCAGCGCTCGCAGTCTTTATCCTCAGTATCGGAATTGACTTGATCGCTACCTACTGGGGAGTCAAGCAAGCCGGTGCGAGCAATTGGGGTTTGACGGGTTCAATGGTAGGTTTAGTTGTGGGAACGTTAGGTTTGCTACCAGCGCTACCGTTTGGTGGGCCAATTTTGGGTATCCTGATGGGGCCTTTACTGGGAGCATTTATCGGAGAATTTCTGTATAGGCGGGAGTTACAATTAGCACCCAGAACCGAGCAAGCGTTTAAAGCCGGTGTAGGAATTGTCGTCGGTACAATTGTGGGGCGGGTGATTCAGGGGATACTTGCGATCGCCGCCTTTGGTATTTTCCTGTGGCAAACTTTGCCCTTGGTGTGGACGGGACAGATTTAATTGGGATTGGTAGATGATGGAAAATCTTCCTTTGGTATTGCAGTTGTATCCAGCAATTCAACTAACAGATGACCAATTTTTTGAATTTTGTCAACTCAACCGAGATTTACGCATCGAACGCAATGCCAAAGGAGAATTATCAATTATGTTGCCAACTGGAGGTAGGACGGGTGGAAGCAATTTTAAGTTAATTCAACAGTTAGCAAATTGGGTAGATATTGACGGTACTGGCATTGGTTTTGACTCTTCTACTGGTTTCAAACTTCCCAATGGTGCAGAGCGTTCTCCGGATGCTTCCTGGGTAAAATTAGAAAGATGGAATGCTTTAACAGAAGAACAGCAGGAAAGATTTGCTCCTATTTGTCCTGACTTTTTGGTGGAATTGCGTTCTCCCACTGATAGTTTGACAGTTCTCCAAGACAAAATGCAAGAATATATCGACAACGGTGCTGTTCTTGGATGGCTAATAGATTGTAAGCGGCGACGAGTTTATATTTATCGTCCCCAGTGCGAAGTTGAACGTTTAGATAATCCAGAAACGATTAGCGGCGATCCAGTTTTGCCTGGATTTGTTTTAGATTTGAGCAAAATTTGGTAAGCAATGGCATACAGCAACTTCACCCTCAGCAAAGTTAAGATTGAATCTACGGATGCAGATATGATGAATTTTGTCATGCCAGTACTTGGTGTTCGTTGACTAAAATTGAATGTGAAAACAATTCTCAGTTAGCAAATTATATTGCGACTTTAATAGATATGGGGTCGTTTGCTTTGTTTACCGTTCATTCAGGTATACTATAGCGCTTCGCGCTGGTATAGTTACAGATAATAATAGAGTACGCGCTCCCTACACAGAGGTTCAATTCAGTATTTGTAAATACGTCAGCGCGAAGCGCTATAATAATTATTTTTTTCTTGTGACAAATCATCGTTAGATTGGCAAAGTTTTTCCGCAATCGTAATCGTTAAAATTATTACTAAAACAATAATCAAATCTCGTAATACCCGCTAAACCGCCAGGGAATTAATTCCCTGGCTAATAGCCAAAGTCCTCTCAAAGAGGACTGCATAAAAATCAGGACTTACGCACGACGAGAAAAGAAACCCGGTTTCTTGGTTGATCTCTAGTTCCCAAAGCCACGATTTTTCGTAGAAACCGGGAACTTGCGCGTAAGTCCTGAAAATGTTAGTCCACTTGAGTGGACTTAAGCTATTAGCCAGGGATTTGAATCCCTGGCGGGTGATGGAACTCGCGCCAGAAGATCTAAAAATTGGCAAAATCTATACTTTACGCATAAACCTTCCGATAATAAGCTTGATACTCTTCCGATAGCAACGGTTCCCACCAACTCCGGTTACTCAAATACCATTCAACGGTTTGTCGCAAACCTTGTTCAACGGTAACAGAAGGACTCCAACCTAATTCTGTTTGCAATTTGGTGCTATTAATTGCATAGCGGCGATCGTGTCCTGGTCTATCTTTGACAAAGGTAATCAATTTACTGCAAGGACGCACTGGCAAATCGGGTGCTAATTCATCCATTAGCTTGCATAAAGTTTGCACTAAGTCAATATTTTTCACTTCGTTATTGCCGCCGATGTTATAAGTTTCTCCCGGTGTTCCCCGATGCAGGACTACATCTAAAGCGGTGCAATGATCGATGACAAACAGCCAATCGCGCACGTTTTGTCCGTCGCCGTAAACGGGTAATTGCTTGCCAATTAAGGCGTTGATGCACATCAAGGGAATCAGTTTTTCGGGAAACTGATAAGCGCCGTAATTGTTAGAGCAATTTGTGATTAGCGTGGGTAAGCCGTAGGTGTGGTGGTAGGCTCTAACTAAGTGGTCGCTACCGGCTTTAGACGCCGAATAGGGACTGTTGGGAGAATAAGGGGTGGTTTCGCTAAAAGCGGGGTCGGTAGGGCCCAGACTGCCGTATACTTCGTCTGTAGAGACGTGGTGGAAGCGGTAGGTATCGGGTTTTCCTTTGGCACCCCAGCGTTGGCGGAACGCTTCTAGGAGGGTGAAAGTACCGACGACGTTGGTTTGAACGAAGGCTCCTGGGCCTAAAATAGAACGGTCTACGTGGGATTCGGCGGCGAAGTGGGCGATCGCATCCACATCTTCTTCTTCTAACAAACTATCAATCAAGGCGCGATCGCATATATCCCCCTGCACAAACCGGAAATTCTCTTTCCCTTCCAAAGATTGCAGAGTCCGTCGATTTCCCGCATAGGTAAGCGCGTCGAGGACTACTACGCGGTCATCTGGGTAGCGCTGGCACCAGTAAAGTACGTAATTAGAACCAATAAAACCCGCACCCCCAGTCACTAACAACCGACGAGGTATCCTTGTTGAGGTTGAATCAGGCATTCTTATAACCTTCCTTGCTACTCTTTAATGATTCCCAAATAATTTCAGGTTTTTTCAGCCGTATTATATGGGGAGTTTGTTTGTTGGTGTGAGGACACGGATTGTGGTACAGCAAGTCTTGACTCAGGAAACCGTGCTAGAAAAAGCAAAACGGGGAGATGCGAGTGCGATCGCCGCCTTAATTAACGAGGTACTGTGGAACAGCGGCATGAAAGCGATCGCCAAGAGCAAGGGTAGCTGCCTGCATATTGTACTGGAAGGGGAACGAGTACCGGAGCGCTCCACCTGTGTCCGCTTCGTCGCCGATGGGATGAAGCGTTTGAAACCGGGTGGATTTGACTCTGTCCGAGTTTACGGTAAACGCATTGACAAAAGAAAGCCTGCTTGGACTGAGGCGTTTGAGTTAAGGAGACGTCCTCGCACTGCACCCACTCCGACTCGACCTCCCCTTCCTGCAACCGTTCCCCAGCCTAAGAGTCGCCCTAAAAAGCTTAAAACAAAACCGAAAAAAAGAATACCCTTACTCGTAATGGGCGGTACGATCTGGGTGGCAGTGGCAACTTTAGGCGCTGCGATTAGCTCTCGACTCAATGTCGCAACCAATACCCAGGATAATTCCGTACCAGCAACCAATCAATCCACACCCAAACCTTCACCGACAAATAAACCGGCTCAAAATTTAGCACCTGCTTCCCCAGCGGCGGCGACATCTATCACAATTAAAGCCGTTGGCGATATTGTTCCCGGAACTAATTATCCCAACAATCGCCTACCCGGAAATAAAAGACAACTGTTTCAAAATATCAAATCCTCGCTGCAAGGCGCTGATATCTTATTTGGCAATTTTGAAAGTACGATGACCAACTATCCCCGACCTGCCAAAGATACCAGTCGGGCGATGGTATTCGCATTTCGCAATCCTCCCAGTTATGCCACCCTGTTTAAAGAAGTTGGATTTGATGTTTTAAGCGTTGCTAACAATCATTCTTTTGATTTCTCGCCTACTGGTTTTGAAGACACGATGCGAAATATAGAAAAGGCAGGCGTCAAAGCAGTTGGTAAGAAAAATCAAATTCTTTACACGAACGTCAAAGGAATTCGGGTAGCTTTTATCGGGTTTAGCTATCTCAGTTTCCACAATTCTATCAATAACTTGCCCGCCGGGAAAGCCCTGGTTGCACAAGCTAAGAAAAATGCCGATATTGTTGTAATATCGGTTCACGCAGGGGCTGAGGGTTCCGATGCGACGCGGGTGAGAAACCGGGCGGAAATGTTCTACGGGGAAAACCGAGGAAATAAAGTTCTGTTTGCCCGCACGATGATTGACAGCGGTGCAGATTTGGTGTTAGGACACGGCCCCCACGTTCCTAGAGCGATGGAATTGTATAAAGGAAAATTGATTGCCTATTCTTTAGGTAATTTCATCGGATACAGAACCTTATCTACTGTGGGAAACCTGGGAGAATCTCTGGTTTTAGAAGTTAAACTCGACGGGCAAGGTAATTTTGAATCTGGCAGAATTATCCCAGTGCAACTCGATCGGCGAGGCATTCCTTATCCAGATCGAGGATATGGTAGCGTGCAGCTAATTCGCAATCTGACTAAATTGGATTTTCCCAATACTCCATTGAAAATTGAAACCAATGGGAAAATAACTAAAATTGGTAATAAGTAATGGCGTTCCCAGGCACAGCTGTGGTCACGAGGGTAATAGGTAATGGGTATCGAACTAGCTTCCTAACCAATTACCAATTACCTATTAAGCTACTACGCATTTAAATCCAATAAAGAGGCGGGCAAGATGCCCACCCCACAAGAAGAAGGGAAAATTTGACTCTCAAATTAGGTGCGTAGCAGCTTACCAATTACCTATTACTTAAATTCCCTGGCGCGTCTTTAGTCTTCCGATCAACTTTCAGAATTGTGAAAGGGACAGCCTGTTTCTAACTTTTCCCCTGGAACTATTTTCCCCCCAGCCGTAAGTTTTTCCAAAAAAGCATTAGTATCAAAGAAGTGTTCTACTGATTCAATCTTCAAATCTTCACTGACGCGAACAAGGCTCATTCCCACAATTTCTATGGTTTCTCCTGTAGGTTCATAGTCTTTATATTTTCCGGTAAAAGTTCCCCAATGCCGCCACTTGAAAGTCACGTTAGGAGGACCAGAAAAAACTTCAATAACTTCCCAAACAAATCCTTGAGGCAATGCATTGATGAAAAGATTGTAAGAAGATTCAAAATCTTCTTCTTTTGGGTTGTAATGCTCTGTTTCAGTGAGAAACAAATTGTAAGTTCCTACATTGACTATATCCTGTGCTGTGTAGGCTGGTCCGCCATTTGTACTCATGCGAAATTTTTCTGTTACAACAGACACCCACTGCTGGGGATTGGTTTTGAAAGATGCTTCCATCTCGAAGGTGCGAACCAGATTTTGGACAATCGCTTCTAGAGAACCTTCTAAGTGATTGTATTTGCTCCCAGATTTTAGGAAGCTATTGGTGCGACTGTAGTCAGGAGGGTTAGAATCACGCCACTCGGCATCTGCGCTTTGTGCAATAACTGTATCTCTGTCTTGTATCCAAAGCGGTTGATTTGCATCCTGAGACATCTTGTATATTCTCCTCTTAAATTATCAGCAGAATTAATCGTTTATAAGTCAAACTAAATCTGAAAATATTACGATTGTCAACCTGTAAATAATTAAAAAAATATAACAGCTATTATTCTTACCTAATTTTTTACTAGAAAACCAATTTCTTCCTATCATCTTTGCTTGCCAAACCGAGGATCTGGGAAAGAAACCGGGTTTCTTGCTGGGATATTTCCCTAGCAAACCGAGGATGTGGCAGAGAAACCGGGTTTCTTCCTATCATCTTTGC
>NZ_JBHFNP010000109.1:0-8858 GCF_041929235.1 Microseira sp. BLCC-F43 | reverse complement strand
TGCCTTGTCCCGCCGACCGATTAATCGTTGGTGGTAGGGGCACGGCAAGATTAATTTTGCCATCAGCGATAGATTTATTGTGCCGTGCCCCGCCGACAGATTAATCGTCGGTGGTAGGGACACGGCAGGATTAACATTTTCCAATCACCGACAGATCGATCGTGCCTTGTCCCGCCGACCGATTAATCGTTGGTGGTAGGGGCACGGCAGGATTAACATTTTCCAATCACCGACAGATCGATCGTGCCTTGTCCCGCCGACCGATTAATCGTTGGTGGTAGGGGCACGGCAAGATTAATTTTGCCATCAGCGATAGATTTATTGTGCCGTGCCCCGCCGACAGATTAATCGTTGGTGGTAGGGGCACGGCAAGATTAACATTTTAAATTAACCGACAGATTTATGATGCCGTGCCCCTACTTTTTCCGATAAATTGCGGTTACAGCGCCGATTACTCTCTCTAAATCTTCTCTAGTTAAATTAGATCCAGAAGGCAGGCAGATGCCATGCTTAAATAAATCTTCTGCGATCGCTCCCCCAATGCACTCGCATTCGGCAAAAACAGGTTGCAGGTGCAAGGGTTTCCAAACTGGACGCGCTTCTATTTGCTGTTGGGAAAGTGCTAGGCGGACTTGTTCTCGATCTGCACCAAAAGCATCTGGGTCAATTGTCAGGCAAGTTAACCAGCGAGTTGCGCGTCCAAAATTAGCTTCAGGCATAAATTCGATTCCCGGCAAGTTTCCCAAAGCTTGTTGATAAACCTCAAAATTGCGTCGTCTAGCTTGTACTCGGTCTTCTAAAACTTGCAATTGACCGCGACCAATTCCCGCCAAAACGTTGCTGAGACGATAATTGTAGCCAATTTCAGAATGCTGATAATGGGGGGCGCGATCGCGCGCTTGAGTTGCCAGAAAGCGGGCTTTTTGGATTAAAGTTTCATCTTCTGAAACTAACATGCCGCCGCCGGAGGTGGTGATAATTTTATTGCCGTTAAATGAGTAAATTCCGATTTTTCCGAAGGTGCCAGGGGAACGATTTTTGTAAGTCGCGCCTAAAGATTCGGCAGCATCTTCAATCAGGGGAATTTCATAAGCGTTGCAAGCGGCTAAAATTGGGTCAATATCGGCGCTTTGACCGTATAAATGGACGATAACTACCGCTTTGGGTAATTTACCAACTTTGGCGCGTTTATCCAGTGATTCTCGCAACAAATCGGGGTTGATGTTCCACGTGGTGCGATCGCTATCCACAAAAACTGGTTTTGCTCCTAAGTAAGTAATCGGACTTGCACTCGCAATAAACGTCAGCGTCGAGCAAAAAACCTCATCTCCCGACTCAACGCCAATTAATCTTAAAGCTAAATGCAAAGCCGCTGTGCCAGAAGTAACAGCCGCCGCGTGACTAGCACCGACTACCTGACAGAATTCTTGCTCAAAAGCGTCTACATGGGGGCCAACGGGGGCGATCCAGTTGGTGTCGAACGCTTCTTTGACGAATGCTAGTTCGCGATCGCCCATGTGAGGTGTTGAGAGCAGGATAGGTTTTATCAATCGCTTAGATCCAGAAATTTCTAATATTAATTTAGCAAAAAAAACTCAGTAAATCACCTCAACCAACCATGATTATGTAACTTTTTGTAAACCCAGGCAAATTGGCAACAAATTTAGATTAGATTGGTTTTTAATCAGAGAGATAGGGCCTCTATATTATTGGAACCAAATTGCTAGTTAACGCAAGTTGCTAATTGCTAATTGCTAATTGCTAATTGCTGATGGCGAGAGCTAGTTAATATAGCATTTTGCTTGAGATTAGCCATTAGCCATTAGCCATGAGCCAGTGTTTTGAGATAACTAGCAACTTGGGTTAGTTAAAAAAATGCCTGATCTCAAGTAAAGGGGAAGATAAAACCAGAGACCTTAAGAAACAACTGAGAAAACCTTTCCAGATAAACTTCATATTTAGAGGAGAGAGCTATGACAGGTAAACATGCTTTCATGGAAGGTTTCAAATCTTTGCTGCCTAAATTTCTGCGTTCAGATTACTCTCCCTACCAGTGTAATGTCTCCGCTAACCGGGAGAATTACAATTTACGGGCGCGGAGGATACATTTGCAGAATCAAATAAAGACTTGGGTCAATACGGGGCAGAATCCCTTTATCAAGCCTGTAGAATGCAAAGAATGTTTATTCGATACGCGCATCCCGAATATATATATCGGTTCTGATGGCGTATGTAACATGTGCATGACCTACAAAAAGAATTTCAAAATTGAAATTCTCAACAGCGAACTAGAAACCTTTCTCAATACACCGAGAGAGGCTGGTTCTAATATAGATGCAGTAGTGGGATTCTCTGGCGGGAAAGATAGCGCGGTGTCTCTTTACCTGGCACGGGAACGATTGGGGTTAAATGTTGTCGCAGTTTTAGTTCAAAACGGATTTATCCCCGATCAAGTCGTTGATAACGGTCGAAAACTCTGCGACAAGTTGGGTGTGGAATTAGTTGTTCTGAATATTGACCTGGCTCCCTATGTCAAAGATATGATGGACAACAATTTTAAGAACGGTTACCCTTGCTATAAATGCGGGGACATGTTTCATAAGGAAATTCAGCAATACTGTATCGAAAACCGCATCAACCGCATCATTTTTGGGCGCAATTGGTGGCATTGGATTGAGCCGCAAGTCCGTTCTGTGCGGTGGGTAAAACATGAAGCATCGGGTCAGCAATTGCAGATGTTATCCCTGCCTTTTGCTTTGCAATTGACCGAAAAAGCTGTCTACAAAATGCTCGATGATATCGGGTGGTCAACTGTGAAAATTCACGGCAACAGCACTAATTGCGTGCTGCCTGGATTAGTAGAATATTCTGTTTACAAACGACTCGGCTATCATCCAGAATTAAACTTACTCTCCAGGGAAGTGATTACAGGTTTCCTAGATAAGGAGGAAGCAAAGCACCAACTTTCAGACATCAGAGATAATACGGATGCTTTACAAAAGCTGGTGAATAAAAAGTTGGAGGAAAGCCAGAGTAAATAGAATGACAGGTGAATGCTAGAATCCCGACTTCTTTGAGAAGTCGGGGTTCTGGACTTCGTTGTTTATTAGACATCTGGCAAAAGTTATTTTCAGACCATTTGAAGGGCGGGCGGGACGCCCACCCCACAAGAATTTTTCTGGTTTTGTGGGGTGGGCATCCTGCCCGCCCTAAGTTTTGATGGGCTAGCATTAAAATCACCTTCTGATTATTCAAGCTGTTTTATAGAAATAGGGATTTCGATAGGCGGGGAAAAAATCGTGACAATCGCCTACAGACCCGTAATTAGTTTCGCAAATATGCATAAGTTTTGCATATTTTTCCTCGGACAAAATCATTCGATAGGTATGGAAATTCGCTCTGAAATTAGAGAAGCCACTCTTAAAGTAAAACAAAGAGTCGGAGCGGGCACCCAATCCGCCGCCTAAATGTAAAACGGAATTACCATTTTCTTTAGCCCAACGGGTGATGGCGTCAATTTCTAACTTTGATGGCGCTTGGCAAAAATACTTGTCAGAAGTTCCGGAAAGATAGGTTTGGACGATGCCATTTATGGCAGTAAATAATATCCCAGAGGCGACTTCGCCTGAGGTCGAAAGAATGGTACAGAAATTTAAGCGATCGCCTAAACTCGATCGTAAATCTGCGAAGTAACTTTCGGAAAACAGGTAAAATTCACTGGCTGACAGCCGCTGCATAGTTTTACGATAGATAGCGACGAATTCTTCATAGAAACTCCAATCATTTATCTTCGCGTGAAATCCCTCACGCATCAGCTTGCGAATATCTTTTTTGTGATCTTTTCTGATCTGCGCCTCAATCTCTTCAATTGACAAAGAAAGATCGATATAAACAGTTTGACCGTGTTGCACCAGCGTGCCGTACTTGGCTAATGTTTCCAGAGGAAGGCTGAGCAAAGGATGCAGGCGGAAGAAAGCAGTAATAATTCCGTATTTCGCTCCAATTTCTCGAAAAGACTCCAGAAACTTCTCTAAATAATCTGGATTATCGGGCCCAATTAACAGCGGTGCTGGGTAGCCGTAAGGTGTTGTAGCATCGTACCAATCATCGGGGACGCCGAGACTTGCCGGAATCTTCCGAATTAACAGAGGCACCAAAAATGCCGCTTGTCCTATTTCTGCATAGAACGCAACAGGTGTCCCTTTCTCATGCTTGGCAGTTAAGGAAACATATTCTGGAATATGGTAAAAATCGTGCCGAGTTAACATTAAATGGCGTTCCCATCTCGAATCTTGGGGAGAAATAAATTCTGCGATTGTCATATTAACCCTCAAGGATTAGCTTCTTTGGTTTGTAGTAAGGACTTTAGTCCTTAAAGCTGGATGATAGAGGACTAAAGTCCTGACTACGAACGCATGTTGTCTGCTTAAACGATTTCTCGCACGAGAACAAAAGCCTCGGCGGCAAAACAGCTTACGGTACTACCTCTTAATGTTGCCAAAGCTCGTAAAGATTCCTCCGAACGTTCGTTAGGAAAAGGTTTAATCTGAGAAGCATAGAGTTGCATGGCTTGAATTTTCATTTCCAGATAATCGGAAATATCCACAAAAACATTCGGGACAAAATTGGGTGCTAAATAAGGAGCATTCCAATTAGTTTCTGAAAGGGTTTCGTAAGCATAAATTGCTCGCGGCGCACCAGGGCGATTGGGTCTGGCTGCGACTAAAGCTGATAAGAAAACCCTTTGATGATCTACGTGAAGATCGCCAGTGAAAGGAATATAAAGAATTTCTGGCTGGATGTTTTGGATAACTTCGTTCAGATGACGATTGATGTCCCGGTGGGGAATGCTGTCTAGATTCGCCGCTGGTAGGGGAAGGAATATAGTTTGCTTGACACCTAGTAGCTGATGTGATGCCAATGCTTCTCGGCGATCGCATTCAATTTCTTCGGCGCTATAGCCTTGTGTCATAATTGCTACACAAACTTCTGCCCCAAGATCCGCATACCTCGCCATTGTTCCCCCAACGCCGAGAACTTCATCATCCGTATGCGGCGCAATAACGAGTATCTTATCTTTCATAGCTTTCCTCTTGCTAGCTCAATTCAACTCTAAGAATTTGTGCGTTTCTGGTCCACAGCAGAACAGAGTATCGAGAATTGACAGATTGGGCAAAAATCCCAGTTCTGGAAACAGTTGAACGTAGGATGGCGAGTTAAACTCTTGCCAGATTGTGGCGATACCAGCCGCTGCAAAAGCTGACATATCCATATATCTTTTGCCGCCGGAACCAGATAGATAAGTATCTGCTCCTACTGCCTTACAAGCATCGATCAGGAGTGAGCTTTTACTGCCTTCTACTCCCAAGGAAGATAAGTAAAAAATGGGCTTATCAATCCCCAATATTTCCATCACCCATTGAATGAGTGCCATGTCGAGTTCGCAGAGATGATTCCATTCTTTGGCTAGTAATTCTTGGAGTTGATCGGCGTATTTCTCAAAATAGGGAGCCGGGGAATAATTCGTCAAAAGCGTCTGCCAATGCTTGCGCGACCAAGGAAGCTCTGAATCTATTTGCACTTGGTCGATTCGCTCTTCTTCTCTAGAGGAATGGAATACAGGTACGGTTAGCCATTGTTCCCCTTTGTTGGTTTTGATTTTGTTGCGGTGTTGGATACCGCGCCGCTCAAATTGCACGCTATCCATTACCACAAAAACGTCGGAATGGTAGAGCTTGTGAAAGAAACCCAGGTAGGGTAAATATTGGGGTTGGTGTATGACTGCGATTTTCATAATGGCTCATTGCTAATGGCTAATTGCTAATGGTTACAGAAACCGGGTTTCTTGGTGGGATCTTTTTCCTAGAAACCCGGTTTCTTTGCCTAAGTCCTGCCTTTATTTGGCATAGACGCCTTCTTTGCGGAGGACAACCGGAATGGTTCGGAAAAGAATGACCCAATCTAACCAAAAATTCCAGCGTTCTACATACCAAACGTCTAGGTTCAGTCGTGCTTCTAAACTGTTTTCTAAACCGCCATTAACAGCTTCCCAAGCTGTAACTCCCGGCGGCATTAATAAGCGCCGTTTTTGCACATCGTTATAGGTTTTTAGCGACGAAACTAACAGCGGTCGAGGGCCTACTAAACTCATGTCGCCTCGGAGAACGTTGAAAAGCTGTGGCAATTCGTCGAGATGATATTCCCGTAAGAACTTGCCAACCTTTGTGACGCGAGGATCGCCTTTGAACGTTCCTAAACCAATACCGATATTAACCGCACCATCGACCATCGTGCGGAATTTGTAGATAGTAAATGGTTTGCCTAACTTTCCTAATCTTTCTTGGCAGAATAAAATGGGGCCGGGGGAACTCAGCCGAACTGCTAAAGCAATTCCTAGCAAAAGAGGGGATAAAAGCAGGAGTGCGAGGCTGGCGATCGCCACATCTAAGTTGCGCTTAAACATCAGTTGCATTCTCATGCCTTTTTGTCTAGCAAGATAAGCTTTTTCAGCGGTTTCCCACGTTTCATCCGTCCAAACTTCAGCCAATCGCTCGGTAGAAATAGACGAAAGATTGCCTACATAAACTTCAGAATTCATGGCAGATGCCTCCCCTGTACAAAACTGATTTTGATTAGTTATTCCTGCAGCGTTAAAACTCAAATCACATCTAACTTCATGAAAAACTAATTCGATTTATTTTGGCTGCCAATTTGGCAATTTGCGACAAAAATTTATATGCTTCATGGGTAATTAATTACCCATTATTAATGACTCGCGAATCGTGACTGATGGTGCAGGAACTAGCGCTTCAGCATACAAAGTTTCGTGCAGATTTAAAATCTGCCGCAGGTCGTAAGCTGCCATTAATTCCCGTCCGCGCTTGCCCATCGCTTTGGCTTCTTGGGGATGGTCTAAAATCCAGGCCATTGCTTTGGCAATTTCTTCTACATCTCCCACCGGAACTAGAAGACCGCAACCCGGTTCTAGCAATTCGCGAATGCCTCTAATATCTGTGCCGATTGCTGGAGTTTCCAAGCACAAAGATTCCATGATACTTCTGGGTAATCCCTCGGCTTCGGAAACCAAGATGGTAGCAACAGCAGCGCGGATCAAAGTTGGAATATCCCGTCGGAAACCCAAAAAACGAACGCGATCTTGCACGCCTAATTGGTCGGCTAACTGCTGCATTTCTGCTTGCAAAGCACCCTCTCCGGCAAACGCCAAGCAAGTATTCGATCTGGCAACTTTGGCAAATGCTTTTAACAGATCTCGATGGCGCTTACGGGGAGTGAATTCGGCGATGCATAGAAACAGAGAAGTTGCCGGTGCGAGGTTTAATTCTTGCAGCACTTGTGCCACTTCAGATGCAGAAATGACATCGGGATTGTAGCGTTCAATATCTACTCCAATTCCGGGCATGTAGCGGACTCGGTCAGGTGGAACGATCTGGTAGCGTTTCGCCGCTGCTTCATCTTCGCGGTTAATAACGACTAAATAATCAGTCCAAAGACCTGCGAGTTTTTCTAGGGTCAAAAAGATGGCATTTTTCAGCGGCATTTCCCCTTTGTAGAAGTTAAAGCCGTGAGCGGTATAAATTATTTTGGGTGTCGCTTGCTTTCTCAAATCTTTGAGGGCATATCGGGTAACAAAACCCGCGACTGCCATGTGGGCGTGGACGATATCGTATTGCTGCTGCGCGACAATTTCTCTAATTCTTGGCGGCGCAGTCAGTAAATTTTTCGCATCTAGGGGACTGCGACCCAATTCTACATCCCAGACGCGATCGAAAGCCGCCAAACATTCAGGACAAGTGGAAACGCCGTTTGCGATCGCATCCACTCGCCACCCCTTGGCACGGAAATGATGGGCAAAGGGAAGCAAAAAGGCGCGGAGGGCAATGGGAACCGCACTAATTACTAGAAGTTTGTTCATAAAACATTCGATTCGGTAACGCTGATTTGCGGTAAACGACTCACCTAGAAACCGGGTTTCTTGTCATAGAAACAAAGGTGATTTGCGTAAGTCGATTTGGGGTAAACAAGTTCTAGTTTTTTGTTTCAGCCATGCCTCAGTATTTTCTCGTAGATAGCGGTAAAATGCGATGCGGCGCTTCTGCAGTAGCTCATCTCTGTACTCTTTGGACTTCTCCAAATTGCGAGCCGACATGCTCGCCATGCGTTGCGGATCGGTGACGACCTGGCGAATTTTGCTTGCCAAAGCGGGTACATTACCGGGCGGCACGAGATCTTCTGGCGGTAGCAGTTCGGGGAAGCCGCCCACGGTGGAGCCAATGCAAGGAAGCGATCGCGCCATCGCCTCGATCGCTGCTCGCGGCAAACCTTCTTGATGGGATGGTAAAACAAACAAATCCGCTCGATCCAACTGGGTACGCACACCTTCCCCCGCAGTCACATCCCCCAGGAACCGCACCCGCTCTGCCAAATCCAGCTTGGCGGCGAGTGACTCCAGTTCCCCTCGGTGCTTTCCATCCCCCAGCAAAACCAACTTCAGGTCTAATCCCCCGCGCACGCAAGCAGCAACTGCATAAAGCAGCACATCTGGCGCTTTGTAAAGTTGATCCATCGTGCCGACGGTAATCAGGGTCAAAGACTGCATCTCCGACTTGGGATAACGAGGAACGGGGACAAAAGCCTCAACGGGCAACTCAACGCTGGAATAGTGGGTGGAAAAAGCTTCTTTTGCAGGTGGATAGCGCTGTTGCAGAGCCGATTCGGTGACGTAAGCTGCCGCAGTTGCGCCCGCACAGATCCGCCGCAACTTGCGGGGGAACCACCAGCGGAAGAAAGGTCTTAAGGGATGCTTCACCGAACCCGGTGAGAACGTATCGTAGGGATCG
>NZ_JBHFNP010000108.1:0-38047 GCF_041929235.1 Microseira sp. BLCC-F43 | reverse complement strand
TGGAAATTATGCCCGACCACGTTGTGCGATTCGTTTAGGCGAAAACGAAAGGCTATCAGCCCTAAGTGTATGCCTAGCAAGCGTTATGGCCCGTCGTATCGGCTGAACTGAACCTTGACAACTTAATGACCATGTGGGTGAGGGTCCCACCACTCAAGGTGCAGAGTTGAAAGCGCTTCCCCTATTATTTGGTGTAGCAAACCAATTGATAAAGCGGGGAAGTTAAGTGGAGGTAATTGGGAAACCTATCCTGAAATCCCTTCTAGCAAGAACTCATGGGTAGCGAAGCGCGAAAATGCTATTAACTGCCGTAACAGGCAACCAGTGAAATTAGGTTGTTGTCCCTCTGGACTAACACTGGGAGACCCAAAACGGGCAAGGATAAAGGTCTAACGTTAATGTGGCGATTAGACTGCACCTCAAATAAAACCCGGCAGAGAGCATTGCCCTAACAGTTCTATCAATGGTCATTAGGAACGAATTAACCCCTATATGTCTCTAGAAACGGTCGATTTTATAGTAGGTTGCTAACCGCAAGATATATGGGGGCAGGATTGAATCAGAAGCCAAAGCCTCACGTAATGGTGAGGATATGCTGACGGATTCACGATTGTTTGGAATGAATAGGTATAAGTAGCAATGAACAAGTCTAATACAGAGTTATCAAAAACTACTGTGGAATGGAAGAATATCCCGTGGCGTAACATCGAACGGGCTGTCTTTAAGTTGCTTTCATCGCATATTCAAAGCCGCACAGCGTGGAGACCATCGTGCAGTTCGCAGGCTGCAAAAAACCTTGATGAAGTCAAAGTCGGCAAAGGTATTAGCCGTTCGCAGGGTAACTCAGGATAATCAGGGCAAGAAAACCGCCGGAATAGATGGAGTTAAAAGTCTAACCCCGCAAAAAAGGCTGGAACTTGTAGACCAACTGAGATTAACCGATAAAGCAAAACCCGTTCGGCGTGTCTGGATAGATCAGCCCACAAAAACGGAAAAACGCCCATTAGGTATACCCACAATGAACGATAGAGCAACCCAAGCTCTAGTAAAAGCTGCTTTGCAGCCAGAATGGGAAGCTAAATTCGAGCCTGATAGCTACGGATTTCGACCCGGACGCTCATGTCACGATGCCATTAAAGCAATATTTATTGCAATCCGGCTTAAGCCCAAATACGTACTAGATGCCGATATTGCCAAGTGCTTTGACCGCATTAACCATGATGCACTGCTGAGAAAATTGAATACATTCCCCACCATTCGCCGACAAATTCGTGCTTGGTTGAAAGCGGGAGTGATTGACTGGAGTACCGAATCAAAATCATCCTATACTCCAACATCTGAGGGTACGCCCCAGGGTGGTGTTTTATCACCATTACTAGCTAATATAGCTCTCCACGGTATGGAAAACCGGATTAAACAATATGCCGAAACTTTGCCCACTAGGGCAGGATATGGCAAAAAGGTTAACAGGGGCAGCCTTAGCCTCATTCGGTATGCTGATGACTTCGTAATTTTACACGAAGACAAAGCCGTTGTCCAAAGATGTCAGCAGATAATAATTGATTGGTTAAAAGACATGGGTTTAGAACTTAAGCCTGAAAAAACCAGACTTTCGCACACACTCATTGAAGAAAGTGGCAATGTCGGGTTTGACTTTTTGGGTTGACATATTCAACAATATAAAGTTGGAAAATTCTCCTCCAACCAAGGGGGTAAGACTATCATCACCCCTTCAAAGAAAGCTTTGAAAGAACACAATAACAAAGTGGGTCACATCATCGAACAGCATAAAAACGCTCCTAAAGAGGCGTTAATTGCCAGACTTAATCCAGTCATTACGGGATGGTGTAATTACTCCAAAACTGTGGGCAGCCAAGACACATTTGAAATGGCTGATTTCGTCACCTTTCATCAGCTTTTTGGATGGGCAGATAAACGTCACCGCGGCAAAAAAGCTGCCGCCGCCGATGGAAAAAGAGTGGTACTAGGAATTGGGTGTTTGCGTCTAATGATGGACAAGAACTTAAGCGGCACGATGGGACACCAATTACTAGGCACGTAAAAGTGCGGGGAGATAAAAGCCCCTATGACGGAGACTGGGTTTATTGGAGCAAGAGAAGAGGGGAGTACCCTGGTACAATGCCCTTATTAGCAGACCTCCTGAAATCACAAAAAGGGAAATGCTCTCACTGCAATATGTACTTTACTTCAGAAAGTTTGATTGAAATTCATCATGTGGATGGGAACCACAAAAATAACAAAAGAACTAATTTGAAGGCTGTACATAGACATTGCCACGATATTATTCACGCCAAATGGGAACCACAAGTATGCGAGATGAGAAGTGATGAATCTTATCAGCCCATCCCCTAATCCTGAAACACCGGAAAGCGGTACACATGACAAGTGCCAAACAAACGAGGAGCCGATGAGGTGAAAGTCTCACGTCCGGTTTTGAAGGAGAGTTCGGGTAGGTGACTACTCGTTCGACTCTAACCACTTGTTGATTGAGGTAGACCCTCAGTTTGGAGTTCATAAAGCCGTGAAGAGGTTTAAGGGCGCAACATCTAGGTATCTTCGTTTAGAGTTTCCACACCTTAAATCAAGGCTTCCTACTCTGTGGACTAACTCTTACTTCGTTTCTACAGTTGGGGGAGCGCCTTTGGAAGTAGTTAAACAGTACATCCAAAATCAGAAAGAAATCTGACGGGGAATAAATTCCCCTACGGGCTTACCCCATGTCTAAAGCCAGGGGCTTGCGCCCTATGATTTTCGGTCAAAACTTCAAACTATTGGAAAAATCGGATAGTAAAGGGATATCTATAATACTTGCCCTGTATGGCTTTAATTGCCGCAACAATTGGCAGGATTAACCAAACTAACGGAACAAACACCAATAGGATCAATAGCATCAAAGCAATTAATCGAGCTAAAAGGGGTACTACGGGCATTCCAGGAGGAGCAGCGCCTATAGACCAAAACATTGTCTCTTGTAAGGCAGGTGCTATAGCAAAAAATGGTGCGAAGTAAAGAGTCATGGAGATTTGAAAGTTGAGAGATTCTTTACCACATATATCAATAAATGGATGTTTATTTTTCTGAGTCAACCAAATCATGAGAGGTAGTAAAATATGGCTAGCCAGCACAAGCAAAAATATCAAAAGTATTAAATATCCTAGTATTGTCCACAGGGGAGAAGGAGGCACGGGCGTATAATAGCCAGACAAAAATATTAGCAATACTCGCAGAACGTAGAGTATTGTTATACACGCTAAATAAGAAAAATGACACAACATAGCCCACATCTTATTTGATGAGGTTAATATTGGCTCACTTGGCTGATTAAAACTACTTGTTCCCAACTCATGATTAGCGGTTTGCTCAACTGAAAAAGCAGGGAAATTCCCAGTAAAAAAATTAACGACATTCATGGTCAAAGGGGTTCTATAATATTTGCCTCTCCTAGCCTGAATTGCCCCAATAATCGGGACAATCAAAGTGAAGAACCATAATGAAGGTATTAGACCCACAAACAGGAATTTTAGTAAAGGGAATATTGAAAGCCCATTAAAACCTATCAAGTATGCGAGCATTGATAATTGAAAATTGAGAGAGTTTTTACTAAAATTATTAACGAAAGAGTTTTTATTTATGACAATCCCCAATAAAATAAGCGATCCCAAAGTACTTCCCATCTGATAAATAATCAGCCAAAGACAGCGCATGGCTGCACGTTTACCGAAATGAGGAAGCAAGAAGGAATTGAAAGAAAGCCATACTGAAGGATAATCGATGTAAATTTTCCATCCTATAGCTAACCCTAGTATTCCCCCTATAGGGGCAGCTAGATGACACCACATTCCCCATTGTTTCGCTTTTTGGTCGTTCATTGCTTTTATTCTTGTGAAAGCACAAATAATCAAAAAGATCTATTAAGTAGGTGAAGGTAAATCAACTCAAAATGGGCAGGCGGGACACCTACATAACCATTTTCATTTGATTTAACTGCACCTAATTAACAAATATCAAAAGTTTTCCCACCCCACTTCACCCGTTTTCGGTATTTTTTGTAGAGATGCTAACTGCTGAGTTAGCCATCTCAACAGTAAGTCAGCAAACTCAGGTGCGATCGATCTCCCACTCATACCAACAGGCGATCGCACATCAATGACCCCGTTCTGGTGCGTACTGACGACGAGTAGCGATCGCAAAAATTCTATTTTCTGCGGTTAATCCAGTCTTCGCCACCAGGTAACTGTGCTAAATGTTCCTCAATTAGCGCGGGTAATTCTTTGGCAGAATGGGTATAAGTCAGAGCGATCAGTTTAGTTGCTATTTTAATTAATTGAGGTTGCTCTAACATTTCTGACAGTTGAGAACGGGTATATTTTCCGTTCATGACTTCTTCACTTGCATCGGCGAGCGCATCCTCAATGACTTCTTCATCAATCAAGTTTTCCCACTCATCTTCATTGATGTAGTAAGAAGTTTTATTATCTTTAAGATTCAGCTTTTTAATTTCTCTGATTGAGTTACGAATCGAATTCACCCAAGACGCTGTTAAGCGTTGCTCAATTTGGTTTTTAATCAAGTGAATCAACAAAATGAGCAAATAAGATTGAATTGTCCGCCAAATTGCTTGTTTGCTCATTCCTTCTAACTCATCTACAATTGCCAAAGCATCGTTGTATCGACCTTCTAAGATACTGGTTCTTAAATCTATAAGTTCTTGTGTCATATTTCTTGACCTCTTCAGCCTAGTTTATTATTTAGACTCGCTGCTCGTATCTCTTGTTGTACTTCGTCCAAAGGCAAATCTAGAACTTGGGCAATTTGTTCTGCTGTTAAGCCAACTTTTACCAATTGCGGTATTGTTTCCAGTTTAGCTAGTTTTCGAGCCGTTTCAATATAGTCATCCTTGTCGTTAACAGGTGTAGGAGTTTCTCTCCCGATAGAGTTTCTGGCCTCTTCTTGCGTAAGTCGTGAATCTTTGCTAGCAACAGATAACTAAAATAAACCCGCCCCCACCCCGATAACGAAGCAACCGGACATGATATAAGCCCACACCAGGGCGATCTTGGGACGATCAATTTTGCCAAATATCCAATTTGGAGGCAGTAGCAGCCGTCGTTAAATGATATTATTTCTATGTATAATATTACAGTACGTAAATCGCTGATGGCTTTTGCAAGTTTAATCAACAAGCTGTCGATGGCTACAGCCAGTGCAGCTTTGATCGCGCTTTTAACCCCTGCTGTTGCTCAGTCTGTCGTGCTAGTCACAAATAATGTGATTATACCTCCTCCAGATAAGGAAACACCTGAAGTGGGAATTTGTCCCCCTTGGTGTGGCAATGGCGTTGTATTAACTCTGTTTACAGATTCTCCTCCTCGAACTGCGATCAATAACACGCCGTTTAACATCATAGGCGCGATCGATATTATTCCCGACGATCAAGATGCGATCTGGGGTGGAGCAATTTCTAATATTTTCAGGAGTCTAGTTATATCTCCTGATGGCAAAAAGTTAGTTCAAAGTGGCGGAATTATTCCCCCAGGTGGAATCGTTTACCCATTTAGAATTACCAATCCGCCTGGTAGCCACATTCGGTTTGATGCAGAGTTGATCTTTGACTATGCAACCGTTCCCGAAACGACACCTGTCTGGAGTCTGTTGGCTTTGGGCGCAGTTGGTCTGGGTTCAGTTTTCAGAGGGAAAGGAAGAGTCAATAGTTAGTTGTCGGTTGTCTACTGACAATTGACTAAAATATTCTTAATCGATCAACCCCAGGACTTACGCAACAACACTAAATATAGTGTAATGGTGCCGTAATCTGCTCGAAGAGAGCACCCTACATATAGAAAATTTGCGTAAGTCCTGAACCCATTAAGCTAAAGGCAGGAAAAATCGAAAAATACTGCCTTTCCCTAACTTACTTTCTACCTCAATTTGACCACCTTGTAGTTCAACTAACCGGCGGGTAATCGCCAAACCGATGCCGGTTCCTCCAGAATGCCTAGCACGCGAACGATCTGCCCTAAAAAAGCGTTCAAAAATATGGGGCAAATCTTCAGGTGAAATGCCAGATCCCGTATCAATTACTGCTATCCAAAGCTTACCGGGTTCAGTCCAAGCCCGCAGCGTAATCGAACCTTTTTCAGTATAGCGTAGAGCGTTACCCAACAAGTTAACCAGCACCTGTTCTACTCGGTCAATATCTGCTAATACCAAGGGCAACTGTGGCGGACAATCTAATTGCAAAACCGGGCCATCTTCCAGCAGTTGGTCGGTAAATTTTTGCACCAATGACTTGAATAAATTCAGCAAATTAACGGGTTTCAGCTTAATTGGTAAATAACCCGCTTCGGCTTTTGAAAGTTCTTGCAAATCGTTGACTAACCGCTCTAACCGCTTTGTTTCTTTGGCTAATTGCTGATAAATTTCCGGCGTAGGGTTGATGCTACCATCTGCCAATTCTTCTAAGTAACCGCGAATCACCGTTAGGGGGGTTCGCAACTCGTGGGTTAAATCTCCAATTAGTTCACGCCGTCTTTTTTCCACCCCTTCTAAACTCGATGCCATGCGGTTGAAACTAACGCCTAATTGATTCAGTTCTGGAATTTCAATTGCAGGCATTCGCTCCTTCATTTTTCCAGAGGCGAATTTTTGGGTAATATTTTCCATTTGGTTCAAAGGTTGCATAATTCGCTTCGATACCCAATAACTCAATCCACCCGCAGCGGTAGCGCCTGCAATCACCGACCAAAAAGTTGTCCTACTCCAGGCAATTTCAAAGCCTTGTACTAAACGAGCGCGGTCATAAAAGAACCCCGAATTAGTATCTTCGATTTGTTCCAGTTGCACGATAAAAAAGCGGGGGGAATATACTTTACCAATAATTACGAGGCTGCCTACTCCGACTAGCATCACCAGGAGGTGGGAAAAAAATAAGCGATCGCGCAAACCAAACTTCGCCATAATATTGCAGATTTAATCTAAAATATAAAATCACCCATTATATCATGTCCGTTTCATCGTTAGTGTAAGTTGGGGCGGGTTTAACGAAATATTTCTTGGAGCCACGGATTGATTGGTAAAACCCGCACCTACAGGATTAAAAACACTTGGGCTTCCATTGCGTAAGGACATGATATGACCAATGATCGATGACCAATTACCCATTACCTATTAGGAGGGATTTGGGTCTTCAAATTTATAACCGACGCCGATGACCGTTTTAATAAAAGTGGGATTTCCCGGATCTGGCTCGACTTTTTTCCGCAGTCTGGCGACGTGAGTATCTACCACCCGTTCATCGCCAAAAAAGTCATCGCCCCAAAGTTTGTCAATCAACTGGGTGCGGTTCCAAACTCGATTTGGTTGACTGACAAACGTGCTTAAAAGATTAAATTCCAACGCCGTTAAGTCTAAAGTTTCCGATTGATTGGCATTCAGATTGCGGTAAGCCGTGCGCTGGTCTACATCAACGGTAAAATGTTGGGTGCGATAAACCAAACTTTGTGCGCCGTGACGGAGACTGCGGCGCAGTAATGCTCTTACCCTCGCAACCAATTCTCTGGGACTAAATGGTTTAACTAAATAATCATCCGCGCCTGTAGATAAGCCAATTACCCGGTCAATTTCTTCTCCCTTTGCCGTTAACATTAAAATATAAGGGTCTTTCGGCCCTGGTTTTTGCCGGATGCGGGCGCATACTTCCAAACCATCCAAACCAGGTAGCATTAAATCGAGGACGATCAGATCGGGTTGCATCTCCTGAAACAATTGCAACGCCGTCAGTCCGTCGCCGCATCGCTGACAGGAAAAGCTTTCGGCTTCCAAAGCCCTTTGGATCAGTTTGGCGATTTCCGGTTCGTCTTCAACAATTAAGATTTTCATCTCTGGAATTTCAAACTTGAGATTGAATTTTATTTTAAATATAGCGCTGATTGACTATAAAGTTAACAAAGTTATAGAATATAACCCATAACTTTCCCAGCGAAATATGGCAGCAGGACAAAACTTTATTCTGGATCTGACATCGGTGCTGGGATCTGCGGCGGTGGGAGGTTATATTGCTAACCGACTGCGCCAACCCGTGCTGATCGGCTATTTAGTCAGCGGTTTAATTATCGGCCCATTTGGTCTCAAATTTTTGAGCGAAGTGGATCGAATTAAACCTTTGGCAGAAATTGGCGTGGCGTTTCTGTTGTTCGCCCTCGGCGTTGAGTTCTCCCTCGCGGAACTTAAACGGGTAAAAGATATTGCAATTCAAGGCAGTTTATTGCAAATTGGTCTTACTATTGCCCTGGTAACTTTATTGACCAGTGTCAGCGGTTGGGTGAATACGCCGACCCAGGGAATATTTCTGGGTGCGGTGCTTTCGCTTTCTTCTACTGCTGTCGTTCTCAAAACCCTCACCGAACGCGGGGAAACTAACACCCTCCACGGTCAAGTGATGTTGGCGATTTTGATTGCCCAAGATTTGGCTTTAGGGTTGATGTTAGCAATTTTACCGGCACTGAATAACCCCGCTAATCTTGGCCCAGCATTGGGAGCAGCTTTACTGAAAGTACTGGTATTTTTGGCAGCAGCGATCGCCGCAGGTCGTTGGTTAGTCCCCCTATTAATTAAACGCATCGCCGAAACAGAAAGCGGCGAGTTAT
Source organism: Microseira sp. BLCC-F43 (assembly GCF_041929235.1). Taxonomy (NCBI): domain Bacteria; kingdom Bacillati; phylum Cyanobacteriota; class Cyanophyceae; order Aerosakkonematales; family Aerosakkonemataceae; genus Microseira; species Microseira sp. BLCC-F43. The sequence goes on along the minus strand of NZ_JBHFNP010000108.1, from coordinate 29,381 downwards.
TTCTTATCACCGTAATTGCCCTATGCTTGGGTGTAGCTTTAATTACTGCTAAACTTGGTCTTTCGATTGAAATGGGGGCGTTTGTTTCTGGTTTAATGATTAGCGAAATTGATTATGCCGACCAAGCTTTAGCGAAAGTTCTTCCCATGAGAGATACGTTTGCTAGCTTATTTTTTGCCTCGATAGGAATGCTGATAGACCCCCATGTCTTGATGGGTAATTTTGGTCAAATTTTGGGTTTGGTGGCGATCGTGATGCTGGGGAAAGCAGTAATTATTCTGCCAATAGTGATGAATTTTGGCTACTCGTTTAAAACCGCAGCGATCGCCAGCTTCGGACTGAATCAAATCGGGGAATTTTCCTTTGTCTTAGCTTTGGTGGGTTTGCAACAAGGGTTTATCGACCAAAACAAGTATTTCCTATTAGTAGGAACGACAGCGATTACTTTATTACTAACTCCAGCTTGGGTGCGCTTTTCTGGAGTTTTAGCCGATAAAATCGGCGAATTGCCGTTTTTATCAGATTACCTGCGTCAGTTTCGCGATACTAAAGATTTGTCACTTCCAGAAGGTTTCAAAGATTACGTAGTCGTCGCCGGATATGGGCGAGTTGGACAAACAATCGTCAATATCTTGCAAGAGCAGGGTCACAAAGTTTTGGTGATTGAAAATAGCGAAGCGGGGATTAAACGGTTAAGAAGCGAGCAAATTCCCTATATTTTTGGCGATGCAGATTCCGAGTTGGTGTTAGAAAAGGCACATTTGGATAAAGCTAAAGCATTAGCGATCGCTCTCCCCGATCCGGCAAGTACCCGTTTGTTACTCAAACGCGCCCTAGAATTAGCCCCAGAATTAGATATCGTCGCTCGTTCCCATCAAAATGACGAAATTGACCTGCTGACTCAGTTAGGTGCAAAAGAAGTCGTACAACCGGAATTTGAAGCAGCTTTGGAAATTACGGCGCATTTATTAGCAACTCTGGGAACTAACAGATCGATTATCTACTCGGTGATCGATCGGATGCGGAGCGATCGCTATCAAAGTATTCGCCGCGAACGCACAATTCGCAAACAACAACTAGATTTGAGTGCCGCAGCACCAGAACTCAACCAAGAATGGGTAACTTTGGATACCACTTCCCCTTTAATTGGAATGACCCTGGCGGCAGCGGATATTCGCAACTTGACAGGGGTCACGATCATGGCTATACACCAGGGCGACGAAACTCAGTATTATCCACCCGCCAAGACAGTTTTAAGTGCAAAAGACCGCTTGCTCGCAGTGGGAGAACGAAAAGAATTGTCAGCATTTAAAGATTTGGTGCGGGGTGGCTGCATAATTGGGGAAGGTTCCCATCAGTGGGTGACGCTGTCAGAAAACTCCCAGCTTTTGGGAATGCAAATAGCTGATTTGCAGCGTCAATACAACCTGCGGGTGCAAGCAATCCGCAGACACGGCAAGTTGGATTATAAGGTAGATGGTGCGATGGAATTAGAGTTAGGAGATTGCATTCTGTTGCAAGGAGAACAGGCGAGTACTGACGAAGTAGCTAAACTCGCTGCAACTGATGATTAACGCAAGTTGCTAGTTATAAACAAGCGCGTTGCTAATTGCTAATTGCTAATTGCTAATCTTGGATTTTTACCAATCGATCCATTAGCCATTAGCCATTAGCCGCTCCCAGAGAGATAACTAGCAACTTGAGTTAATTAACTGTTTAATGAACCGCAGAGGACGCACGAACCGGGGTGAAGAGAAGAGAAAAGGAAGGGAGTTTCTAAATGTAGGGTGCGTTACGCTATCGCTAACGCACCCTACATATAGAGAAGTTGCGTAAGTCCTGTTTATTTCAAGGCACTTATGCCGACTGCTTTAAAAAATCTGCTACAGTTTGGTTAAATGCTTCCGGCTCGGTTAAAAAAGGCCAATGATTCCCCGGTACTTGGCAGATTTGTAAGTTTTTCAGATAGGTTTTGTAAGGTTGGAGTTGCCAATCAAACCGATTTACGCCTGTTTCTGGTTGCACGAATAGGGTGGGAATTGCTATCGGTATTGTTAGTCCAGCGACTTGCATTACTTCTGCAAAAATCCCGTCGCGAGCGGCAATGGTAAATTTGCTACCCCAACGACCATCGGGTTTTTGTTCAATTCCAGCTTGGAAAACTTTCTGTTGCAGGGGACTCCAACCTTGATATTGTTTTAATTGCGGTGCCAAAGTTAAAGCTTGTTCGTAACTATCAAATGGACCCATTGCTTTCAGAAATGGCAAAACGCGATACAAAAATGGAAAGGTTATTGTCAGGAAACTGGGCATTTTCCAAATAAAGATTGGATCGACTAGAACCATACTCCGCAGGCGCGCTGGATTTTGTCTTGCCCAGATAGCAGCTAGTTTACCCGACCACGAGTGAGCAACTACATGAGCGCTTGACCATCCTTTGGCATCCATTAATGCTTCTAGGTCAGCGATCGCGCTCTGGAAGCTATAATCCTGCTCAGGCTTGCTACTATCACCGTGTCCGCGCAAATCTGGCGCGATGATGTGATAGTCAGATGCCAAAAAATCGCCCAAACTCGACCAAACCAGGGCATTATCGGCTAAACCATGTAACAGCAGCAAGGGTGCTTGACCTTGGTTCCATTCCAAGTAAGAAAGTTGGATCTGCGGTAAAAATAAGGTTTCGCGAACAGGCATAATTTAATTTTCCATTCAGGTGTAGGGACGCGACATCAACAGGATTTACGCAACTGGCACAAGCGAGCGATCTTAGATAGCTAGTGAAAGCCATTTGGGATAGGCGTAGGAGTCTTGAAGTTGGAAGTCGGAACCGGAATAGGTTTGAAAAACTAAGTTAGCGGCAGATTGAAGATTATCGATTAAATTGGCTTCTTCACCATAAGCTTCAAAAGCGAAACTCCACCAAGCATTGCCTTTAATAGTTAACTGGGTAATTTCAACGTTACAGTTTGGGTATTTGCGGAGCGATCGCACTTTCAAAACACCCACCCAATAAGCTTTCGACTCTACATCTACTTTTACTAAATTTTCTACCGTATTATCTTCGCAGATCCACTTTATCCATTTCTCGGCCTTCCCCGCTACATTATCTCCAAATCGCAGCACCCCTAATTCAGCTTTACGCCATTTAATTTCCAATCGTTCTTGCCGCAGTTTAATCCCTAAAGTCTCGCACTCCGGCAGTAGCAAATAAAAATCTTCCCGTTGTTCAGGCGCTGCGGGGGGTTCGCCAAGCGCCTGTGAATTAAACCAATCTTGAATTTCAGGCGGTAGCGTGCCAGGGTAAAACCAGCGTAACTCGATGCTTGTTAACATAGCGGATTTCGATCAATCCAAAATAGACACAAGAGATGGGACAATAGAACCGCTGGGTTGATTGAGGTAGCCTAGATAACAGTGCTACTCGATTCCAGCATGGTGCTTAAGGGGACAGTATAAATGTTGAAACGGATTGCGGCGGTTCTGCTAGTGGTATTAGTAGCTGTGAGTTTGGTTAGTTGCAGCATTTCACCGACCAGCGGTTTGAAAAGCTATGTCGATACTACCAAAGGTTACCAGTTCCTCTATCCTAACGGTTGGTTGCAAGTTAAAGTGTCAAATGGTCCGGAGGTGGTATTCCACGATTTGATCGAGAGTACCGAGAACATAAGTTTGGTAGTTAGTCCAGTACCGGGCAGTAAATCTTTGGCTGAGTTGGGAACGCCGGGGGAAGTAGGATATAACTTGTCGAAGAGTGCGATCGCTCCTCCCGACTCCGGTCGCACCGCCGAACTGGTGAACGCCGAAACGCGGGAACTTCGCGATAAAACCTATTACCTTTTAGAATACGCCGTCAAACTCCCGAACCAGCAAGAACGTCACAATTTAGCCAGCGTCGTCGTCAGTCGCGGTAAACTGTTTACCTTCAACGCTTCCACCACCGAACAGCGTTGGGAAAAAGCCAAACAACAGTTGGAAACAGTGGTTAACTCTTTCTCGGTTTATTAATTATTGGTAATGGGTAATGGGTAATTGGTAATTGGGAAGATTAACAGATGACAATTACAGCGGATCGCAGTCGTATGAGGTACACCTTGGTTTGTATAGCGGCAGCATTAATGCTGCCGCTATACAAACGAAGCCTTAAGGCTGTACCAAGACGAGGAATTTATCCGCTGTAACTCACCCGCCCACCTGCCCACCTACCCATCTGCCCACCTGCCCACCTGCTTTTCATCTACCTATGGGCGTTCCTCAATTTGTACTTGCTTCCGCTTCTCCGGCGCGGCGAAAATTGCTGCAAAATGCCGGGATCGAACCGATTGTCCGCCAAAGCGATTTTGATGAGTCTCAATTTCAGTTAAGCGACCCTGCCGAACTGGTGCAAATTTTAGCTCAACGTAAGGCGGAAACTGTAGCATCTCAGTTTCCCGATGCTTTAGTATTGGGTTGCGATTCGGTTTTGTCGGTGAATGGGGAAATTCACGGAAAACCCGCTTCGGTGTCGGAAGCGATCGCGCGCTGGCAAATCATGCGCGGTAATGTGGGCGATCTTTATACGGGACATGCTTTAATTGATACCAAACAAGGCAAAACTTTGGTGCAGCTACAGGTGACGCGAGTTTATTTTGCCAATGTAAGCTCGAGCGAAATATCCGCCTACGTTGCTACTGGGGAACCCCTCAAATGTGCCGGATGTTTTGCCCTCGAAGGTAGGGGCGGTTTATTTGTCGAAAAACTCGAAGGTTGTCATTCTAATGTGATTGGACTCAGCTTGCCTTTGCTGCGGCGAATGCTGGGGGAACTGGGATACGATGTTACCGATTTCTGGCAGTTACCAGAAAGTTAAAATAGCGGGATTGGTTATGATTCTATTTGAGACTTCGCTTATCCGAGTGCTGGGCGTGGCGAGTTGAGAAAGCGATATGCCGGAGGCACGAGAAAGGCGCGATTCCGCGAAGCGGAGATGCCTCCGGCACGCTGACGCGAACGCCCTTTGGGCGAATCGCATCGGATGGTGACACATTGCTGATGGTTGGTATTCAAGCTGGATTTAATTCCTGGGTCAAGTCTTTCTCCCGTTTAGCTACTACAAAGGGAGATTCTGTATAAATGACCCAACTCTCATCGATACATTCCATATTTGGATCAAAAACAAGACTCAGTTCACCAATTTCCTCAATTTCATTCTCACTAATTGGCTGACTTTCCTGAGCAGATGTTGCAGCTTTGAGCAAAAAATTCAGCGTAATCCACCGAGAACGTTCAGGCAAAGAGCTTGTCATGCCTAACGAACTACTAACCAACTCTGCCTCGATTGGGCTAATGAACTCAATTTCTTCGTAAAATTCATCTTCAAATTGTTGCGCTTGGCAATTTTGAACTAGACTTGAGTGATGCTCCAACTGTTGCAAACCTATGCCACAATAAAGTCAACTTTCCACAAGATTTTTATGTCCCTTACGCTTACCTTACCACCCAAAATTGAAGCACTACTCCGCCAACGCGCCGAGAATACAGGGCAAGATCTAGCCAGTATTGCTCTGGCTGTCCTCGCTTTCGGACTCAGCTTTGATGAAAGCGATTTCTTTGAAGCTTTGGAAGGCATTCAACGCGGACTTGACGATTTTGAGCAAGGTCAATTTTCCAGCCTAGAAGAATTTATCGCCGAACAGAACCGAAAATACGGACTTTCCCTGGAAGCATGACCTATCGTATTGACTTCTCCAATAATTCTTGTGGGGTGGGCATTTGGAATTGATGCTGATAGTGCGATCGCACGATTGGTTTTGAAGGTTTGGTTATGATTGAGATTTGGCGATCGCATCAAATGGTTCCACATCTCTATTAATTATAGATACAACCTGAGTGAAGAGAAAGTTAACAGGGATTGGGGGTGCGATCGCACGATTGGTTATGATTCTATTTGAGCGATCGCATCCTTTACTTCCACACCCCCATCAATTACAGACCTAATTCCAGGCAAGTATTGATCCATCATCATCACGTTGGTATAAACCAACTGTTTTATCTGAAGAAAAGTCAGCGTCGAACCTTCTACATCAATACTGGTTTTGTAGCGAATTTCCCCAGAGACAAAGTTTAGTTCAAAATTGCCAATAATCGTGCCATAATTTGCCCTAGCGATAAATTCTGCTATAGCTAAGCGCTTATTTTCTGGTACGTTAAGGGGGCAAATAGAGTAAAAGACAAATTGTGCTTGGTCAGTTCTAGCTTTAGCGTAGCAAGTCCATTTTCCATTTTTACCTTGGAACATCATACGCAGCACTGGCTCGCCTTTAATTTTGGCGAAAGGCCAGTCATCTTCTGTGAAGAAATTAACGATAGTTGGCAAAATTTCTTCCTTAGAAGTGGCTGACTGCGCGATCGCTTCATTTGCGGCATCAGCCAATTCTTCAAAGGCACTGGTAACTTCTGCAAAAATCTCAGAAATTGCCTCCTCAGTTACCGCCAGTCCAGTATCAGCCAACTCATCGAATGCCTTGTTAATTTCTTCAACAGACTCCGAGATTGCAGCCTCAGTCACAGCCGACATATCGGCATCAGCCCAATCTTTAAAGAAATTAATCATTGCCTGAGAAATCTGTCCCCTCGAAGCGGCTTCCTGAGTAATTACTGACAAACTGACATAAGACCATAAAGTCAGATAACCAATCTCGCCCGACTCAACCATCTGCTTGACGTGCAAACCAAACCAACTTTCGGTGGATAGCAGTGGGTTGTCAGGTTGTTGTTGGCAGAGATTCTGGAGGTAGGCTGCCGTCTGATCGGGATTGGCGGTATGATTTGTCAGGTGGAGCAGCAAATCCGGCTGTAAAGTGGCTTCGATTTCGATGTCGGATTCGGGCTGGAAGTTGCCAGCAAAAAAGGGGCCGCGCAATTGGGGTTTAAGATTGAACAATGCCTCAGTCTCGATGCGCTGGTAAAGTTTTGGACTTAGCTGGAAAGTGAGGCGGCACTCAGTGAGGGTGTCTTCCTGCTTATTTAGCATCAAATCTATTACCCGCAAGGTTAAGGGCGATGCCGAAGAATCGCGTAGCGTCAGTTCGTTGTCTAATTTACAATGTTCGGTGGTTGCGTTCATCTTCCTAACACCCTAAAAAAGTACTTATCTCATCGGCAGCAGATTTCGGCCCATTAGTTTTTGTCAATATGTCCTTGAAGTGTTGGAGGTTATTTTGGATATCGGTGTCTGCGATCGCTTTCTTTACAGCTAGTTTAACTTTCTCTCCCGTCAATTCAGAAGTCGATAAAGGAATGCCTACTTTATTCCTCTTAATCAGCCACGCATTGATTGCCTGGTCGTTGTTGAAAGGGATGACTACCGCAGGGACTCCTTGGGACATTGCCTGATAAGTCGTACCGTTTCCCCCACAGTGAATCACTGCCTGGGACTGCTTCAAAATCTGCGACCCTGGGATAAATCTTGCTACATGAATATGGGAAATATTGGGGACGGCATCAGGATGGATAAAAGCACCAGTCGTCAAAACGACTTCACGATCGGGATCGTTTCTAAAGGCATCAATCACCAGCTGAATAAACGTTTCTTTTCCCGTATTGCCCGTCGTGGCATAAATAATTTGTTTCGATCTATCGAAGTCTTTTAGGTAATCTGGTGTACCGTTCAACCCCTCCCAAATCAGCGGTCCAATATAACGGAAGTTTTGCGGCAGATTTTCCAGAGGGCAAAACTCTGGCAAGTCGGCTATTAAAGTCAAATCGCCCGTGAGAAAATCATAGAGAGAAACAAGCTTTTTCAGCCTATGTTTCTGGGCAATTTCTCTAAAGTGAGTTGCCAGCGTTCTTTTCTGACTTCGCTGAATGGATCTTGCTGCTATAGATGCTATCTTGTGTTCCAGAGGTCTTGTCTGTTTGGGAATCATGACATCAACGGGGTCGAAGTAATCTGTCATGTAACCGTTGACGACCGAGATGTAAGGAATTTGGGCAATTTTAGCGGAAATGGCAGCAGTGAGGCGGAAATCTCCGATGATAGCATCGGGTTTAAAGGCTTCAATTGCTTTTAATTCGTCATTGACGCATTGTTGGATTAAAGAGGGTGTATAAGCGTCAAATACATTGCTACTGAAGTCTGTAACGACAGCATCTGATACGGAGAAAACTTGAAAATTGTAATGCTGTAAAATCTGGTCATTTTCTTGAAAGGCGAAAGCGACTTCAGCACCCTGGTGTTGAAGTTCTTGGGCAATTAGGACTAGGCGGGTTAGGTGCGATAGTGCGATCGCACTGGGGAGGAATAGAAAGCGTTTGGTAATGCTTGAGATCCTTTTAATCACGTCATCATGCAGTTTGATCTGATGCAGATTTATTTTCTATGTTTTTATCAAGCAATTTGATTTGATAAAAACAAGTTGATGGTCCACCCTCTAAACAAATAAACGCATCTAAATTTAGGGTTTCAAACTTCATTACTATTCCTTCTCCATAGTTTTCATAATTCATATTAATTATATCTGCCAATTCAGCCATAAAATTAATAATATCTGCATCTGAATTAACAATTTCACTCATTAAAAATTGCACCTTTTCTGTCGGTTTTTTATTTAATATATTTTGCCAAAAATCTAAAAACCATGATGGGATGTTATTATATGAGCCTAAACCATTGCTCTCAACCATTTCATGAATTGACTCTTTGATAGCAATATTCGGCTCCTCACTATTTAACTTTTGGTATAGCTCAACAATTATTTTTGTTAGAGTTGAATTGCTCATTTTAATCTTTTTTCCCCGATTAAATTTATGACTCAAAAAAATTAGGGTTTGGGATACATGGTAATCAGGTCGTACCAACCGTGACTATTCTGTCTAAAGAAAGCATAAACTTTGTCTACCTTTTTAGGAGGAAGCAAATTTCCTGCCGAGTCAATTGTGTATGAAAAACCAGATCCAGGCATATCGAAGACAACTGTTACTTCTTTTTTGAGAGTACCATTAGTTTTGTAGCAATTGTTAGCCAGCTCTACCTGAGCTTTTTGAGAGGCATCGACGTGTGCGCGATGGGTTGCAAATTTACTAGATTCTGAAGGTATGCCGCGCGTAGATCCTCCCGGTGTAACACCCGTTAGAAGACGTTGCCTGTGTTGTTCAGGAGTTGTGTGAGCGCCATGATCTGCATAAGAGTGACCTCCAGCACGATCTATGTTTTGAGCATCTATTTTATACTGACGCCTTCTCTGCCTGACACTGATAATTTTATGTTTGCTGGCAATTAAGAAGAGTGTAAAAGTATCTCCAGATTTAGGTTCTGCCTCAAATGCCTTAATCCAGCGATAACGGGTTTTGAGTGGCATAAGCCCACTTAAAATGCCTGGAATCGCCGTCCCTGTGGCTTCTAAGGATTTGGCAATAGCTGCGGCTTCAGCAAGGGCGCGTGGCATTTCGGCTGCCTTATTGATAGCCTCTTTCCCGCCGCGTTCAGCTCCTTCTTTTCCTGCTTGTCCAGGTTTCTTAATTCCCAGCTTCTCTTTCAGACGATTCCATCTGTCCTTCAAAAAGCCGAGTACGCGCTGTTTAACACCAGCTATCTTCTGCTTAATCCAAGTAAGGGCTTTTTCCTTCGCCAACTTTATCCCTTTGCGAACCAGATCTGTCACCCGCTTGCGAGCTTGCGTGACCAGTCTACGCCCTAACTGAGTTACTCTATTTATCTGTTGACTGCTCCATTGCCTAGCTTTTTGAACTGCCTCTCGCCCTTTTTGAATGGCGCTTTGAGTAAATTCTTTCAGGAGAGTTGTCGCCTTTCGGGTCACATCAACGACTTTGCGACCAACCTTCAACGCTATATCTTTCCCGCGCTGCGCCGCAGTTTTAACCATGTCCACTGCTTGCGAAACGCGACTTTGCACGGCATCAAAAGCCTTTCTCGCCATCCCCATGAATGGCCCCATTACTTTACCCAACAAGCCTTGTGCAAGGTTTGCAACGTTACGCGCTCTTTGCATAGCACCATTGACAAAACCGCCAATCCGTGCTTGAAGTGCCGTAACCAGTCCTCGCGCTCGTTGACCCGCTGTTCTAGCAAAATTAACGGTTTTCTGGGCGAATTGCGTCACCCCTTGCCGTAACCTCGCTCCCTGTCCAGATGCCCATCCCAGGAATTGTTTTCCGTAGCGACGCGCCCCATTGAGCAGTCCCTTCGCTTTGCCTAAAGCGGGTCGCAAAATGTTATCTGCATTCTTCAGCACACCGCTAAGAGCTTTACGAATAGCCCCCTTAGAGCCTTTGCCGACTGCTTTGATCGCATCCCCAACACCGGGGATGATACCAATACCTGTGAGGACGAGATTAATCCAGGCGTCAGGGTCTTTGTATCCTGTTTCGTGGAGTTTCTTGACATTGGCAATGATGTCTCGGATGTCAGCAACCTGTCCCGCATAAGGAACAAAACCGATGGCAACCTGCCCGATGGTATTCCATATTGTTGGGTTTTCTTTAAAATCACCAACAACAGCACCTTCGAGTAATTCTTTCCCGACATTAAAGCCTGCGGCTGGGACGGATTCTACTTTTTCCGCCAGTTCGTTTAATCGTTCTAATTGGCTGGGTTCCCTTACGGGCGCTGGAGCAGAGGATTGAACTCCAGCAGCAGCTTTAGCTTGTTGGCTTCGTTCTGCTTGTATGGCTTGTGCAAACAGCTGTCTTCTTTGATTTCTTGCCACACGAAACAGAAGATGAGCTGGTTGGAAAACATCCCAGATAGTAGGATTGGCTTGTTTAAATGCGTTTCCAATCTGACTGCCGAAGCCTTTTACTGCGCTCCACCCGCTTGAAGCCAACCGCATCAGAGGTTGGATAATGTTGTTTTTTACCCAGTCAAGTCCGCCTGCTAATAAGTCACGCCCTTTACCTAGTCCAGCGCCGACAATTTCCTTTCCTTTGTTCCACCCCTTTGAAACCCAATCCCCAATCCCACGCTGAATCGATAGGGGACTTGGCGTGATGCCTCCTTCTAGTGTTTTTGCTTGAATAACTCCATCGTCGGTTTCTTCTGGCTGCCGTCGCAGTTCCTTATTGAAGGAAACTTCAAGGTTGTGACCAGGCAGTTCCTTAGCTTGAAGCGGTTCGGTTTCTTCTTGCTCCTCCAGCGGTTGCAAGCGCAGTTGTTTATTTGACGAAACTTCGGGAGTCTGAGCCGGAATTTCTTTAGCCTGAAGTGGTTCGCCTTCCTCTTCCTTCTGCTGTTGCTGTAACCCCAGTTCCCTATTTAAGGAAACTTCGGGAGTCTGAGCCGGAATTTCTTTAGCCTGAAGCGGTTCGGTTTCTTCTTGCTCCTGCTGTTGCTGTAACCGCAGTTCTTTATTCAGGGAATCTTTAAGGGTACGATCGGGTAGTTCCTTGGCCTGAAGTTGTTCTTTCTCCTCTTCCTGCTGGTTGGGCTGGCGGCGTACTTGTTTATTCATCCGCACCGCAGCACCCTGCTGGATGGTGTGCGTCAACTCATGCGCCGTCAACTCATTCTTACCCGGAGATTTCCCCGCCCCATAGTAAATATCGCTACCATGAGCAAATGCCTGCGCCCCTAGTTCCTTATTCATCTGCACCGCAGTCGAGTCCGTATGCACCCGCACACCGCTAAAATCAGCACCAAAGCGGGGTTCCATGAATGAGCGCACCTCATCCGGTAACGGACTACCTCCACCCTTGCTGTTGGAGAGGCGATTTTCTATGCTGGGGGAAGCTTGGGAACTGCCATTAGCTGCTTGTTGCAGTCCCGGCTTCATTTGCACTGGTGCTGAACCTTCAGTTCGCTGTTTTTTATTTGTATCTTGTTCTAGTGTTTCCGGGTTTTTTCTCTTGTTGTTTTGTTTTTCCTTTTGTTTGTTTACCCAGTCCTTCTGATCCGCCATTTCCTTTTCACTAAGTGTTTTGCCTGCGGGGATGTCGAAGAGGGGGGCTTTCCCTAGCTGTTTTACGTCTGAACCTAACAGCTTCCGCGCTGTAGGATGTAGATATACTGGGTCTTCATCTGATGAATACTCGTCAGATGAATCTGTCTCGCCTAGATTTTTTAAATCCTTATTTAATGCTTTATTTTGGTCTGGGCCATCTTGTCTCGCCCACTTCGCGTCTTTCTCCGCTTTTTGATACTGTTTTTTCTCATCCTTGCTGAGTCCTTCCGTCTGTCGCTGGTTATTGTTCCTGTTATTTATAACCTTGTTGCTTAGCTCATTGTTGTGTATGTGATCTTCAGGAGCAGAATAGGGATAACCATAGAAATGCTCTTCTGCTTTGGACGGATACAAGTACCTACAACTGGCATTACCTGAACCGCTACCACATTGTTCCCTGGTTGTTGCTTCGTAACGTCGCGTCGCATCGAGTAGTTCTGGGGAATTTTGCTCTATTCTGTGGTGGGCTGCTTCGGAATGACCGACTTTTGTTGTTGATGCGAGGGTAGATTCATCCATTTGTTCGTGCCCGGACGGTAACGAACCAGGGGGCTGCGAAACAGTTAAGATTCTTACCCGCTTTCCATCGGGTAACCGATAGCTCACTACGTAAACATTCCTACCACCTCCCTGGTCTTTTAACTGACGCCGATACCTCCGTTCTGTTCGGAAATTTCGATGAGTTAAAAAGTCTACCTTGTTTCCCACACCTGCATCTTCACGGCGGTGTTGATAGTTCTCAGGTGGCTCTGTGTCGGCTTCGTAGCCAGCTTCCTCTTCCCCCGTTTGGCGCTGCACCAATGGGGTAATGGAGTTAGCCTCTGGCTGCATCTGGACTGGCTCTTTTTCCTCTTCAGTCTGACGTTGAATTGGTTGCTGTATAGCTGAGTCTGGCATGGTCATGACTTTCGCAGCCATATTGTCAGCTTCTTGTTCGTATTTATCCCCCGGTGCGCCAACGGTTAGTTTGGTTTGAATTGAAGAGTTGTTTTGCTCTTCTTTTTCTTGTGGTTCGCATTCACTACACTTAGCCTGAATTGCCCCCTCTGACTGCATTTGAAGAGATTCAGTTGAGTCTTCTTGTTCCTTCACATCAGAGGTTTCTTGACGCTGAATTCCTCCTGGGTAAGTGCTAGAAGCTGCCGCACTAGGAGGCGCTTCTATAGAAATATTTCGCCAATTAAAGCCAGCACGGGCGATTTTTGGCTGTTGTGCTTCAGAGTCGGTAGATATTGTAGAATTGCTTAATTTCTCTGTGCTTTTTTCTTCTAGTGAGCCTGTTTCTTGACTTTGAATTTCTGGTGCTTCCTCCTGTTGGCGTTGAATCGGTTGAGGGGAAGCTTCACCACCAGTACGAGAAGGCGCTTCTACAGAAATATTGCGCCAGTCTAACCTAGCACGAGCGATTTTTGGTTGTTGTGGTTCAGAGTCGGTAGATATCGTTGAATTGCTTACTTCCTCTGCGCTTTTTTCTTCTGAATCTGCTGAAACCTGATGCCCAATTGCTGGCGCTGGTTGTGCCTGTTGGCGTTGGATGCCACCAGGTAAAGACATGCGATCGCTACGAGAAGGCGCTTCTACAGTAATATTTTGCCAATTTAAGCTACGACGAATAGTTTTTGGCTGAATCCCTTCTAATTCCTTTGATATATTTGAATTGCTGCCTACAGATTCATATCGCTCATCAGTAAAAGGGCGTTGTTGAAAAAGGGGCGAACTTGATTGAGTAGCCTGGGATGGCGTCGCTGAGTTTTTATTTTGGGCTGGTACTCTTTCACTCATCGCCTAATTCCTCCAGGCACTGCCAGTAATTGCAGATTGCAGATTTCAGATTTCAGATTTGATATTTTGGGGACTAAAATTAACCGCCAATCATTACAGTAAAACAGCCCGCTGTAATTTTATTCGGTGGTCCAACTGCTTCTACAATTGTATCTCCTACGCGACAAGCGGGAAGCCCGTTAATCAACACTGTAGCACTACCATCGATTACAACGCCGGGGCCATGTGGGGGAATCGGCAAAGGTGTAGCGCAATTATGGATATCTGCCCCACCCGCACTGCTAGTAATTGTACTGCTCATGCTGGCAGCAGCGGTTGCTTTAGTTGTTTCTTCCGCCGCTTTAGCTGCTGGCAATCCAGGGGTTCCTGCGGCTGCTAGGGTGGCTGCTTCGGCTGCTTTAATTGCTGTGTCGCTAATTCGTTTCGCCGATTGTATTGCAGCTGCTGAGGCTAAAGGAATTCCCCGCCAAGCTGGTAAATTGCCTATCAATACATTAGGGCTACCAGGCCCTCCAGTTAATACAGGTGGGAGGGGATGGGCTACGGGATCGGTAATTCTAGCTGCTGGTTTTCCCATACAAAAATTCCTTAACTTTTAGTTGAGTTTGATCGTGCTACCTTTGATGGTAATGATGCCATTGGCATTGATATCGATATTGCCTTTTGAACTCAAAGTGATAGTGGCATTGCTGTCATCCAAACGCAATTTATGACCGCCCTTGGTTTCAATTTCTACAAACTTTTGACTGTCATTAATCCGTAATTTATGACCCTCTGCTGTCTCAATATAAGCCCCTTTCTTACTACTACCTTTATCCTCCTCTACAAACTGAATTTTATGCCCGACGCGGGTTTTAAATGTCCGCAGGCGCACCTTTCCATCAGCAACGTCATCTGCGACGGGATTGGGCGTGGCATCTTTGCCGTTCCAAACTCCACCAATGACGTAAGGACGATGAATATCGCCGTGTTCAAATGCCACCAGCACTTCGTCATTGATTTCTGGCAAACAATCAAATCCTCGCCGATTTCCAGCGCCGATCGCTACTACTCTAGCCCAGTTACTGGCGTGTTCTTCTGTTAGGGTAGGAAACTTAACTTTAACTCGACCCCAACCTTCGGGGTCTTGATTATCGGTAACAATTCCTACCATTAAAGTTTGTCCAGGTTGCAAGTGATTTGCTGGGGAAAGGGTAGTTAAAAGGTCGCCTCCCCGCAATCCTCGCACGCTGAATTCTGTAACGTATACTCGCTCGTGATATGTATGACGAGTTTCGGTAACGTAGTATTCGCCGCTGTGCTGTCCCATGTCTTCTAATTTGACGATGCGCCCCGGTCTAATTTCGGTATTTCCTTCAGCTTTGGCATCGGCGTAGATAAATTGTCCCCCTAATTCGTCGCACAAAGCTTGCGCCATTGTATCGACTTCTTTGGGATTGAAGATGGGTTTATCTACCACAATCATTTTAGGTTTTGGCGGCTGACCTTTAAATTTACTGCTGGTATCGCTACCTTTGCCGTTATTGGTTTTAGTGATAACTTTTTCTTGGTTTTTGGTCGAGACAACGGCTTTTTTTTCCTTATAATCCCAAGCGCGCACTTCCACTTCTTTAACTTGTTCTGAACTGGTGACTCGCACGCGGAAGCTGTGGAGGTCTTTCAACCATTTTAGAGTTATTTTTTTGTTGTCTGCTTTAGGTTTGCGAAAATTCAGTTTTCCATCTTGAATAAACAGTTCAAATCCAATTCTATCTGCTCTTTCGCGCAGGAATTCCATGTTGGTCTGATTTTCTTGAAAAACGTAGTCGTGGGCGACTCCACTTGCATCTATTTTGCCAATGTCTATCCCGACTTCCTGCACAACTTTTTTGACAATATCGCTATCGGTCATGTTTTGAAAAGAACGGTTATAACGTCCGCGATGCAAGCGATGACCGCCATCATATCCCCGCACGATTACTGGCGCTTGGGACCTTTCGCTAAAGAATGTTTCAATGCCTGTGATTTCGCCTTCTATGACGTTATTTTTGTTGCTTTGATTATAATCTTGAGCTTCGGTTGTGCTGGAAGTAAAGCCAATTTTGACGGATTTACCAATTTGCAATAAGTCTTGGTAACGCCACTTTTCATCTTGACTTCTACCAGGAAAGTAATCGTTTTGAATCACCAAGGTAAACATTGCTGGCATGTGCAAGCTTTCTTCTACCATTACTTGCACAATATCTTCCATCAAGTTGGGAGGCGCTTGCTTACCGTCTATTTCTAACGTCGGGAGGGCGCGGTAATGGACTGAAGTCATATCTACCTCTAAATCACCAATTTTTGTTTAAGTACTTCGACGTTGATTAGCCTTTTTACTAGCAGCAGTTCGCTTAGCCAAACTATCTTTTTGACGGTTTGTTTGGTTAGACTTCGGAGTGCCTAAAGGGCCGTTTTCTTTGGGTTCATCAGCTTCTTTGAGCGTCAAACTGTCTATTATAGCGCGTACTGGCGTCCCATCTGGTAAAAACATGGTGAGTTTGTAATTGAGTTTTTCGATAAAACAACGTCGCAAGTAAACTTGTTTTCCCCACATGAATTGATAGATGGGTGGACGTTCTTTCCCCGAAACAAATTCAACGGCTTTTCTGAAACTATTGATGTATTTCTTTACGACATCATCTCCGTCTTCGTAGGTATCAAACAATATTTTGTTGATGGTAATTTTGTAAGCTTTTGTATGAGAAAAGCTGACTTTTGGCTGTCCTTTATCCTGGGTGCGCGCGCCTGGACTTTCCGATGTTTCAACAACTCCCTCAAACACCAATTCGGTGGGATTGAACATAAATTCGATGGGGGGGACGCCATCATCGGATATCAATACCGCTTTGACTAAATTGCCGGATTTATCTGATATTGGAGGTGCAGTTCTGATCGGTGGCATATATTCTCCTGAATTGAATTATTTATTTTACCAATTTACACGACCTGAGTAGTAGCGTCCCTGACGTTCTCGATCGATTTCTAACCTCTGTCGAATTTGGTGATAGACTTCCCTGGTGAGTTTCTGCAATTGATCGTCAGCTGGGGAAACTTCGTCTGGGTTATCTGCCGTTTTCTGTCCGGGGGTTGACTTTTTACGCGCTGATTTGACCTTGGTTGAAGTTCCGTAAACCGATGTAATATTACTTAACCAAATAGGAGAGCCTACGCTGCCTTTACCTTGACGTTCTAGATCTATTTCTAACCGCTGCCGCAATAAGGTGTAAACTTTTTGGGCAAGCATTTCTAATTGCTCATCTTCTATTTTAGAGTCTTTGCGAGCCGTATTTGCTGTGGGTTGTTGGGAAATTTCTTCGCTAGCATCTGGAGTGAAACTATCGGAAATGTCAGCAGCGGACGATTCGGTGCTAATGGGGGAGGAAAGTGAATAAGTCTCCGGTTCAAGTAAGGATAAAGGTGCAAATTCATCTTCTTCATAATAATATTTTTCAGATGTAATGTTATCTGGTGTTGTTGTGGAATTTTCACCTAATAATTCGGATATACTTGACCATGAGTTCGGTATATCTTGATACGGCGTGGATTCGTCTTCAGTCGCCGCAGATGAAAAATTTTGTTCCCCGTTGGACTCAGAAAATGAGGGGGAGAGCAAATTGTTTGCATTATTCAGAGGTTTAGATAAACCTAATGGTTTGATATCGGCTATATTTTCTTCGGCATAATTGTTGGTTTCATCCAGTAATTCGGAGATATTTGACCAGGAATATGGTATACTTATAGCAGTTGATTTTGATGTGGTATCCCTTGAGCGAAAAATGTTTGGTAAGTTATCTCGCTCGGTAATAGATGATGTTGGTGTTTCAGCAGAATTGGAGGTATATTTTTCGATAAACTCAGATACAAGTTCGGAAGCAATAAAGTCAGATTGTTGAGCTAAAGGTTTTGAATTTACTAAAGGTTTGAGAATATTTAAACTGGGATTTTCCAAGGGAGGTTGGATAATATTTTGCCCTGGTTCCTGAATCTCTTCTGTAATAGAAGTAGGCGATTCTTTTGACTGGATTGTTGTTGGGGATGGTGATGCGTTAGCGAAGCTTTCCGCAGGAATCGCCACAGAATCCGATGTCTCTGTTGGGGATGATAAAGTTGTTTCTCCCCCTGGTGAGGTTGGCGATTCTTTTGACCCGATTGTTGTTGGGGATTCAGGTGCGTTAGCGAAGCTTTCCGCCGGAATCGCTGACTGTAAGGCTGTCGCTGTTGGGGATGATAAAGTTGTTTCTTCAATAGACTTCTCCAAAAACTCTTGTGGGGTGGGCGTCTCGCCCATATTTTGGAGTCTAATAGATTCTTGACTTGAAGTTGGCGATTCTTTTGGCTGGATATAACTCGGGGATTCTGGTGCAGCGTTGCTTTCCCCAGTAATTGCTACTGCATCATATCTCGTTTCCCCAGATAGATTAGCCGAGTTTTGTGTATCTTTTAAAGATAATTCTTCCGCCGCTGATTCTTGCCAACTTTCTCTCACTGTATCTGAACCAGCTATTTCCTGAAAACTCGCCTGCAATTTCTCTTGTGACTCCCTTATAAACGGAGAAATTAGCTGATGGTTAAAACCCAAACTCTCGGTCTCACCCCTACCTAATTTAGGTAAGTTTAGCGATGGCGATTCAGATTTATTATTCCCTGGTGTTGCGGAAACTATTGGCGACTCATTCGTGGATCTATCAACCCTGTCACCAATCAAATTATGTATTTTATATTCTAAAATATATTTTTTTTCACTACTAGATTTGCTTTGGACAATTGCAGGTAAATCTGATAGTTCAGAAAGCTGAAAATCAGATGATTTACCGAGAGGCTTGGATTGTCCCAAAGGTTTGAGACTAACTATATTTTCCGTCGCCGCTGGAGTATTTGAAGTAGGTTCGGGTAATTGGTCATTGGTAATTGGTAATCGGGAAGATAAAGTTTCATTTGTTGCAGAAAGTGAAAGCATCCCCGCGTCTCCACTTCCCCACTTCCCCGCGTCTTCCCAACTCCCCGCATCAAATCCCCAGTTTCCACTTTCCTGTACCAATGGTTCGCGCAAAGACTCACCCAATGGATGCAAGTGACCCAAAGGAGGCGTCAAGTTTTGTCCCGAAAAAATCGGTAGACTTAAAGAATGTTTAAAACCAAGAGGCTTTAAAGACATAAAGATCGCCTCCGATAGAATTTCCCTGGTAATTTATTAGAGGAAAAACCCCGATGCGTGGCGTCCGGATTGAAGTTTGATCGCGCCGCCACCTTCGGATTTAACTACTTTCAATCCTTCATAAGCTATGGTCAATTCTTCAATCGCTACTGTGTTGGAATTTGCTTGGAGTGCTGGCGCTTTCCACCCGATTGGAACCGCCGCCATTAATGTCCAACACTGCATGGTTTCTCCTGCTTGATTAAACAGTAAAATATTTACGTTCCGGCGTTCTTTTTTTCCCCCGCTGAGAGTATTGCTTACCCAATCCCAAAAGACAAAATCATCGGTAATTCCGCGCTTGAGGGTGACGTCTGAAAACTCTGCTTGACCTAAAATAATCCGCTGTTGATCGTTGACTCCCCCTTCATAATAAGTTTCTTTCTTAATTTTAACCCCCAATCCAGAACACTCGCTGAACGAAGCAGTAATATTACTTTCCATTTCTACGTAGAAACGGTTAGCAGTTACGTAGTTTAATTCCTGAGTAACAACCCCATTTTTAGACATTACCTCATCCTCCTATTTCCCGTGCGTTCGCTTTGATTCCTCATATCCTCTACCATCAATTCATACACGCGATCGCTCAACCTCCGCAACCATATCGGATCGAGAATAACTTTGTCAATTAACTTCGCCATTTCATCCTTCTTGCTCATCATATCCCCTCCCTTCCTTCTTCCTCTACCTCCTCTGTGTCTGGAATGGTTCAATTCCTTTTCGATATTTTTCTCAAAGTCACCAATCCAGCTTCCCCAAGCAACCTTTGTCCCTCATCTGTTTTTAGAAGTTCGGCAAATTTTCTCCCAGCTTCTCCCCGTTGCTCATCCTTTGGATAAACTACTACCAGACGATAGATCAAAGGATAGCGACCCGAACTGAAAGCTTCAACATCAGGCCAATAACTTCCTTTATCATTGCATAAATCCGTCGTCGGTTCTATCGGTTTAATTTCACCATCAACCTTCTGCACTAACGCCTGAACCTCTCTGCCTTTTTCTCCTACTGCTAGAGGATAAACCGCACATTGATTAAAAACTCGACTCAGAAGACCAAACCCAATTCCCACCGTTTGATTTTTCTCGAAATCTTTTAAAATTTCCCCCAAAATATAACTTTCATCTATCTTTCTTTCATACAGACTTCGCCGCGCTTTATCTATAAGCTCTGCTCTCTGCCATCCTGGTTTATAATCATACTGCTCGTTGATTCTAGCAACCACACCCTCGCTGACTTTTTGTTTTTCTTCTAATGCTTCCCGAATCGCTTTTTGCTTCAAATCTATAAATTCATTAGGCGTTTCTCCCTGAAAAACTAGCTGATCAAAAATTCTGATAACTTTGGGATTATCCAGAGGCATATAAAGTTTTATTTCCTTATTAATACCAGCTGGAGGCGACCAGTTTTCCAAGGTTCCCGTCGTGTAAAGTTCTCGCAATTGATTCAGCGTAATTTTTCCATCCAAAGCACTAGGAATACTCTGCTGTCTTTTATTATCGCTAAAAGCAACAAACACCACTAATCCATCGTAAGCAACTTCCTCTTGCTGCAAATCACCTGGTAAATTCTCGCTGTAACTGGTCAGCGCAAAATTTGCCCTTCCCGAACGAACTTCTTCTATAACATTCAGCGTTGAAGGATTGAACGTATAATTTGCCAACCTTGGCTCTCGATCTTTTAATTCTTGGTCGAGAGTTTTTCCATAAGAAACTAAGCTAAAATTACTCAACACATAACTCCAAACTCCGTCTGTTTCAGTCGTGTAGTTTACTGGAACCGTTGGCACTTTATCCACTTCGACTAAACAGCAGGTTTTCGGAGAAAAATCTGGGATTTTTGGCAGGGGTTTAGCTCTTAATATATACAAAATAATTTGCCACAAAAACCACGCAATTAACCCAAAGGCGAGCAACTTTAATAGCCGTCGCAAAATTGCATAATTCTTGCTTTTTTCTATTTCATCTGGCTCTACAAAAACCTCTTCTGGCGCTGACATTATCTCTTCTGGCGCCGGTGCTTTTAGTGCTTGACGCGCCTCAAAAGCGTCTTTAAACTTCGGTTCTATTCCTAACAAACGATAAATCAACTTTTTGAGTCTATTATCTTTAATATCGGGCCAATGCTCTTGGATTTTGGGATCTAGTGGCTGATTATAAATCGGGTGGATATCTGTTCCGGACAACAAATAAAAACTTACATATCCGAGTTCTTTTAAATCTTGTTCTGGTAAATGGTTAATAATTTTGACAGTGGGTGGTTTAAACAAATCTTCCCACAAAGCTAGGTCGGATACGTAGATAAAAAATTGCGGTTCATTAAATGCAGTCGGCTGGTTATTGGTTGCAATTGCCAGACTATCCAAACTAAGATTACCGTGAGGTAAGCCTTGCTGCACTTCATCGCTGGAGATTCGCAACTTTTGGGTGTGGAGGAACCAAAGCGTTTGTAATACTTGATATAAAACTTCCCGTACTTGCTGGGGAGTCATGGGGCCATTTCTGAGCAGGTATTCCCGTAAGGTGATACAATTGTGAATTGGTGGCTCGATAATCAGGTAGCAGCGTTTTTCATTCGGGGGAGCGATCGCATCCCAAGGACTCACCAAGCGAAAATCCTGTCCCCCTCCATTTTTCAGATTCAAACTCGCCAGTCGCTCAAACTTTTCCTTCCTTTCCCTCGCCTCTTGCTTATTAAAATCCCGCTCCGGTAGCAAATATTCTTTAATCAAAATTGGCTTGCTATTAACAACGTGAATTCCTTGATAAACACGCACCCTTTCCCCATCTTTAAGCAACCCTTCAATCCGATACCTCCCCCGACGACCCCCTCGCAGTTCCTGCTCTTTCTGTAAAATTGGAATATCTTCTGCACCCCGCGATTTTCTCCTCACTAACCGCTTGGTTTCAACTATCTTAACCGCTGTTGCTGTTTCTTTTTCTTTTTCTTTTATCTCCCCGCGTACTCGATTATACTCGCGCACTGGCTGTGCTTTTTCCGGACTTTTTTTCCCAAAGGGAACCTCTATCTTTTCATATTCATCTTGCACGCGCCGCATCGCTATCCGGGAGATATTTTGCCACGGGTAGCGAATGAAATTTGTTACCTCCCTGACGCTGCTGTTGACTGCATTAACTAAATCGGTGAGTTTCACCGCGATTGCTCCTAATTTTAGATTTTAGATTTTAGATTTTAGATTTTAGATTTTAAATCTGCCATCTGCCATTTTAAATCTCAGATTGTGTTTCATCATCCAATTCATTAATCCGACGATAAAATTGATACAAATAATTGAGGTCGCACGCAAACAAACCCTCAATCACTGCCGGAGTTACCTCATCTAATGCACCCAAACGAGTAATCACCCTCGATAAAATAATTACCGTAGAATACGCAGGATTTGACTTGACGCGGGGGTCGCGCAAAGGCACAATTTCATCCATTGCTTTGGCTAAACGCATTATGCCTTTGCGGTGCAAATTCCCCTCTGCATCGAGATACCCTTTAGGTAAATTAAATTCAAACTCGGTTTGAAACATCGCGCTTTACTTTTGCCGAGTAAACGATTCTACAGCGATTTCCATTTCTTCAATTTGCAATTCCCCACCGCCAGCACTCAAATCGGAAGCAACGTAACTTGTAGGCCAAGCTCCCATAAACTGAAATATAGCCTGTGGGTTCCCAGCTTGGTCATAAATAGTTAAAGAACCATCGCGACGTTGTTTAGCCCAATTTCCCTCCTGAGTTGCTTCAAACCACTTCCACAAAGTCGAAGATTTAGTCATTCCCCGGCGCAGGGTAACGTTGTTAGTTTTGACGTTACCAGGAACTTTAGTCCGGACAACCTGACCCGACTTAGCCGCACCCCAGCGTCCGGGAGTTACCTCACAAGCTTCTATCACCTCTTGAGTTCGCTTAAACCCCTTGCATTCGAGAAAGTAAGCATCAACTGGTTCTTGGCTCCCATCGAGTTTTAGTTCGATATAAAACCGGCAATTTGTGAGGATTTCTGGAAAATCGTTAATCAGGTTTGCCATTTTACCTCCTTGCTAATTGCTAATTGCTAATTGCTAATTGCTAATTGTAGCTGGCGAGCCATTAGCCATTAGCCCTTAGCCATTAGCCATTACCAAATTACCTATTGCACTCGTTTGATATCTTCGTGGACTAGGGTTATGGTTTCGTTAGCCACGTCATTGGAGCCAGCTTCCAGTTTTGGTCCTTCATACTTGGTGGGATAAGCATTTTGCAACTCCCAACGCGCTTTCATCTCTCCCGCTTGGTCGTAAACGGTGATGGAAGCCGCTTTTCGATTTGACGACCATTCCGACTTGCCGCCAGCATTTTTGTTGCAATCTTCGTACCATTTATAAAGGTCTTTGTTGGTAGTAGCAACAACTTTGACCACAACTGGAGTAAATTTGACGCGGGTGGGAGCTGCCTGACGCAAGTTCACCCCGGTTTTACCCGAGCCCATTACCTTGTCAGCCCCGGCGGCTGGGCTTTCAGAACTTAAACCGGAGACTTCTAGAATTTGCTTGTCTGTCAGACCATCAGCTTCAAAATAAAACCTACAACTGACTAATAATTCATCGTTTCCTGCTGGCATAATTTAACTCCTTTTGATTTGCAAGCTTGCAAGCTTGCTAATTGCTAATTGCTAATTGCTAATCGTCGTCTTCTTACTATTAGCCATTAGCCATTAGCCATTAGCCATTTTATTCTTCATCCTGAGCGTTCCACTGACTGATGCGGAAGATGACAAATTCCGCTGGTCGGACTGGGCAAACGCCAACTTCAATATACAACCGACCTAGAATCATTGTGTCAGGGGTGTTTATGGTTTCATCGCACTTGACGTAAAACGCTTGTTCCGGACTAGCACCAAATAGTGCGCCTTCCCGCCACAGTCGTTCGAGGAAATTGCTGACTGTCCGGCGGACTCTTGCCCACAAATCTTGGTCGTTTGGCTCGAATACGACCCATTGCGTCCCTAATTCGATTGATTTTTCGATATAGCTCATCAAGCGACGGACGCTGATATAACGCCACTCGGTTTTTTCCGGTTCTACTAACGTTCTCGCACCCCAAATCTTGATGCCGCGATTCGGGAAGGTGCGGATGCAGTTAATGCCTTTGGGGTTCAATAATTCTTGTTCGCGGAAGTTGCAATCGTAAGATAACCCAATGACGCCGCGGGGAGTTTCGTTTGCGGGTGCTTTGTAGACGCCCCGCGTTTCATCTGTGCGCGACCACACGCCCATCATGTGACCGGAAGGCGGGATTAAAATTGGTTTTCCAGCGTTGCGGGGATTGGGGACTTTAATCCAGGGATAGTAAAGCGCCGCAAACATGGAACGCCGGTTAAATTCGTTATCCAACCAATTAGTTACATGTTGCGGCTTGATGCAATCGTGGGGTACATCCAAAACCACCATGCGGTTGGGTGGATTGGGTGCGGCGTTTTCGCACAGACTTACCATTAATTCCATCAGTCCGTGCAGTTGGTCGCGGTCGATTAAGCCTTGTTTGTGCGCCAACATTAAATCCGGACAGGCGACCATCGTGATTTCGTCAATCTCGAATAGCCCTTGTATCCCGCTGCGGTCATCCCGTACCCCTTGCACGTATCGGTACAAGTTTTCCCGCGTCGGTAGAAGGGGGGGAGGACTGACTTCATATTGACCGTCTAGGGGGCGGCGGGCCAGCGGTAGTCCCCGTTGGTTCAGGTCTAGTACGGTGACGAACTGGGATGCTTCTTGCAGTTTGGTTACTGCATAGTCTCCCACCTCTGATTGCACGTTCCGATCCATTGTCAGGTTTTCGTGCCTTTCTAGTTCTTGCCCCTCGCGTTTAATCACCACGGTGAAAAATTCAGCGGGGACGGGGGCAGGGACGTTCGGATCTTCGGGGTAAGATTTTGGTTCGCTGGGATAAATTTCTACATTGACCGCGCCGTTATCTGCTTCTTCCGGTTTGAGGAGAAACTGCAAAGATTCGCGCTTGCTGGAGGTTTTGACAGTCAGAGCATTTGCTTCTGGTCCGGGTTGGGTGGTATTTTCTGCGGCTTTGGGGAGTTGGGTACCGATGCTAATAATCCAACACCTCGCGCCTCCGTTTAAGAACCAGCCGTTAACGGCAAAGGGTAAATAAGCGCCGAAGTCTGTGAATCCATCGGAGTTTTCTTTAGCAAAGTATTCTAAATATTGATTCCAACTGGTGACTAACATCGGTTTGCCGAGTTCAGCGCCATTGCGAATGGCTTCGGTAAAGCCAATAAAGCCAGCTATGTTGGTTTGTACGCCTTCTATCGGGCGACTACCTCGGTCAATTTCTTCGACGTATACACCAGGGGCAAAGTAATCAAGTCTTGCCATAGAGAATTTTCCTTGAGGAATTGGGCGGGCAACAGACAGACTGGGCTATAAAAGGCTACCAAATATAACGCGGCATACTTTGGTAGGGTACAAAGGAGACAAGGAGATAGTTGCTTTTTTCCTAAGTGTCCCGCTGCCAATTGGTAGCCCTACAAAATTAATTTGATTGTGGTTTCTAAGTTAACCTGAAATTAGGTCGATGTCGTCAGCGATCGCCTGGTTAAATTAATACCCTTCTCAAGTTGCATTTTACACGGAACTGCTTGCGTGCTTGACAAAGTAACATATTTAAAACATCTTAACCTCACATTGTCGGGCTGCCTTTTCCTTTGTCCCAATAAATACTGTGGGAGTTTGGTCAAAAATCAACCAACCCCCACTGACAGCAAAATTTCTCAATCCTATCTTGCCTGTAACAATACAAGCGGTATAACTGGATGTAGATGCAATAATGGTTATAGTTTATACGGCCTGGAATTTTTGTCAAATCATCACCGCAGCTATTTGACTTTTTTTAATAAAAGGTAACAAAAAGTTGTAATTAGAGTCAAATGAAAGGTTATGAGTAATTATTTAGCGATCGCTACCGTTACAGCCACGCTGCAAAGGCTCTTGCAAGCGGCGGTTCAAGTCGATGTACCAGGAGCCAAGGTTACCACGGTGCGCCCTGAAGCAACTGGGGGTAAGACGCCAGAAGTAGGAGTGAATATTTATCTGTATCAAGCGACACCGAATCCCGCTTGGCGGAATTACGACTTACGCAACCGTCGCCCCAAGGGAGAATTAATCAAACACGCCCAAGCGGGATTAGACCTGTTCTACATCATGACGTTTTACGGCAATGACATAGAATTGGAACCCCAACGCCTGCTGGGTAGCACAGTGCGTACCATTGTTGACCACCCGATATTGACGCCGGAGATGATTCGGGATACGGTGAATCACTCGACTTTCAGCTATTTGGCAGATTCTACCTTGGAACAGCAAGTCGAGCGGGTGACGATTGTTCCCAGTCATATGAATACCGAGGAACTGTCGAAAATTTGGTCAGTGTTTTTCCAGACACCCTATGTGCTATCTTTTGCTTGCCAGGGATCTACAGTGCTGATTGAAGGCAACAGACAGAGCGGCAGAGCCTTACCAATACGGAGTACGCAATTTTACACAACACCCAGTCAGCCGATGGTTGACCAAGCGATATCAGAGGCGGGGGCAAATCAACCGATTGTAGCGGATAGTACATTGATGATTCGGGGCAAGCGGTTGCAGGCAGATCAAGTACAAGTGAGAATCGGCGAGGCGAGGGTAACGCCACAGCAGGTGAGTGAAAAAGAGATCCGCTTGGATTTAGCCTCGCTACCACCGGAAGAAGCCCAAAGTTTGCGAGCGGGGGTACAGCAGTTGTGGGTGTTGCATCCGATTGTAAAGCGATCGCCCTGCGAGCCAGATCGGGCGGTGGCGTCGAATGTGATGCCGTTTGTCTTGTGTCCGCAGATTGTAGCAGAGCCAGAGGTATTGGATTTATGGGGAAACGAGGACGATCTGTATGCGGCAGAATTGCGGGTGGTAGTTGATTTAACCGTTGGTAGCGAGCAGCGGGTGCTATTGTTTTTGAACGAGCGGTCAAATAACAATCCGGCGGGTTACATTTTTGCCGCCAAACCCCGGGATGAGGATAGCTTAGCGGTGGTGTTTCCGATTTTGGATGTGAAGGCGGGAGAATATTTGGTACGGGTGCAGATCGATGGTGCGGAGAGTCCGCTGGAAGTGGATGGGGATAATGGGTATGTTGGTCCGGGCGTGGAGATTGGTTGACGGTGACGCTCCTACACTTCTCTACGAGTAAGTTTAGGCCGCTCAAATCTTTCGATCTTGAAACTTGCTTCGCGGTACTCAAATTCTTTCTTGCTACAGCCGTTTAGAGTCAGGTGCGCGTCCAAGCGACTTGAACAAAACCGTTCCCTCAGAAAAGTATTTCGCACAAAGTTTTACGCAGAACGCGATTGGCGCTAATAGGAATACATCCAGTTGCTAGGCTACCAGACTTGGCGCACTAAGTCTGCGTTAAGGGCGCGTTTCTGATTTTCCGGCAATTTGGCAGCACAACCAGGGGGTCAATCGTTTTTACTAGAAACAGAAGGTTTGACGCTGACTCGCGAGCAACGCCAGGAGAAAATAAGATGGCAATTATCAATGGCGACGAAGGCAACAATTTTCTCAATGGGACTCGATATGAAGATCTGATCCAGGGTTTTGGCGGTACAGATGTGCTTCTGGGTGGGGAGGGTAAAGATACTCTGGATGGAGGAAGCGGCAGCGACTTCCTGTTTGGCGGAAGTGGTGACGATTCGCTTAACGGTGGTTTTGATAACGATATTCTCTATGGGGAAAGTGACAACGATACCGTGAATGGGGGCGATGGCAACGACCAACTCTTTGGCGGCATCGGTGCAGATTACCTGATTGGTGATTCAGGTAAAGATACCCTCATGGGAGGTGGCGGCGATGATGTTCTGATTGGCGTCAATCCCTCTGAGGAACAACCCGGTCAGTTAGAGAGGGATACCCTGATTGGCGGTTTGGGAAAAGATATTTTCGTTCTGGGAGACCCCTTCAAAGTTTACTACGATGATAGCCAAATTCGATTTATCATCGCACCACCTCCCACTGAACCGCCACCCAGCTACGCTTTGATTGTTGACTTTCAACCCGGTCTAGATACTATCGTGCTTACAGGAGCGATTGAATATCAGTTACAGAAGGTCAGCTTGCCCAATGGCGATGGCGGTCTAGGAATTTTCTTCGATGCCGATCGTTTTAACGAGAATGGCGCCGAACAATTGATTGGCATTATCCAAAGTCAACAAGCTTTGGATAACCTGCAAATCAATTTAGGTCGGGCGATTACCACAATTACTTGACCAAACAAGCCCCTAAATTTATTTCCGGGTAAAAAACAAAGCTACGCTTTCCCAGATCGGCAGCTTCTAGAGCATCGGTCAAGTATTCGCCCAGAGCGGGTAAAAAACCCGGTTTATTTGGCTTGAGTCAGCGAAATATTGCTATTTTCCGCCACAGAAACCGGGTTTTTGCGCCTTGAATCCATCGCCGCAAAGCAACATCTCTCAATCAACATCCGCTCCATTTTTGTGCCAGAGTTATTAGTTTCTCTACTCGATTATTTAATTCTTGCTCGTACACCAATTCTTTCACCCATTGTTGCGGGATGTTTTTATCCCCAAAACGCGCTCCTAATAGCGCACCAGCAACGGCAGCATTAGTGTCCGCATCGTTTCCAGACTGAAGCCACCCCATGCCTAAAGGCGAGGGGGTTCACGCTTCGCTTTCAACCTCTCTGGAGGCTCTCCCTATTTTTAGGTACAACATCGGTCGTCTCAGTGTCAGGAATTAAAACTTTTGTGGCGACCCGCTCTGACTGGAGGAAACCTTCCTTTGGGTCGGGTAAGGGTTGAGTGTCACCACTCTTCCCTCCCCTTTGAACCGGACTTGACAGTTTCCCATCATCCGGCTATTGCCATACTTCAAGCCTTACAACTTGGACTTTGAATGTACCTGCTTATGACACGCGCTGTGTAGGTGCTGTAGGTTGTCTACGTCGTCTCGACCGCCTTTAGCCACAGGTACTATGTGGTGGGTTTCGACTTCCTCCCCATTTAGTAAGCGTTCACCGCAGATGGGACATTTCCAATTTTGGATTCTGGCTACTTCATAATATTTCTCGCCTTTTTCCCAGTATGATTTCCCATTCTTTTGGTGACGTTTGTTCCAGTATTCTTTCAGGGAGGGGTCGTCCGGTGATGCGTTACCTTTGACTTTTATGTGACGTTCTATGGGTGTTTGCGCTATGGGGAAGAGTGTTAATGTTGCCTCTTTCCCACGGCGTTTGCCCTTACAGGCAAATGTCCACTGATTGCCTTTAATGGTGTGGAAGTAACGTTCTTTGACCCACTTTTTGCTTTTATTGGGGTGTCTACGCCTACCCCATTTCCAGAGGTATTGCCATACTCGGTGTGAGATATAGCTGAAGGTTTCTTTGCTAACTCCACTTTTGTATTA
>NZ_JBHFNP010000107.1:0-23174 GCF_041929235.1 Microseira sp. BLCC-F43 | reverse complement strand
GCCGCTCTTCCGATCTTATTATTTCCGCGTCCCCCCTGGGGTGGCTTTCCAATTATTTCCGCTTCCCCCCTGGGGAGGCTTTCCAATTATTTCCGCTTCCCCCCTGGGGAGGCTTTCCAATTATTTCCGCTTCCCCCCTGGGGGGCTTTCCAATTATTTCCGCTTCCCCCCTGGGGAGGCTTTCAACTTATTTCCGGTTCCCCCCTTGGCAAGGGGGGCTAGGGGGGATCGACAAGCTTGATTTATAGCTATTTCGCCTCACTTGTGAGAAAAGATAGGGGATTTCTCATATCGGCAGCAAAGCCAAGAATCGCGCGATCGCGATGCTCGTAGACTAAATCCCCCTGAGCATTAAACAGGAAAGTCGCACCTCGTTGGGTGAGATAAGCCGGATTGGGAACATAAGTCTGCCAATTTGTCAATACTTCTCCCATATTCCGCAATCGCAAGGTTGCTAACTCAAACGGACGCTGAAAACCTTTGCCACCTGCCAATCCAAACAATGAACCTTTGAGCGGCGGTAGAGGGGGAGCTTGGATAATTTCGTCATCGCCAATTAATTGCGGTGCTTGGCGATCGCCTCTATACCCTCGAAATACTTCGCCCAAAGTGCCAGGGCTACCAATTCCAGCACACATTAGCATTAAATTAAGCCAAGCGTTTACACCAGGGGATAAACCAGGTAGTTTGAGGGATAAACCCCGATACAGATTGAGCGTTTGGTGCAGTTGGGCGGTGGGATCTACAAACAAACAGTCTGGCGGAAATCCGGTGTAACCACAGAATCGCTCGCCGGACTTGCGATCGCCTATTCCCACCCCTCGGATTGCTATCCCTTGTGCTTGAAGCTGTTTGGCATCTCGCTGCAACCACCAAGCATATTCCAGACTGTCGAAATCACCCAATTGTGGCAATAGCAGTACCAGTTTTCGAGGTGAAGACTCGCAACCGTTTAAGATGGGTACAAATGCGCCGTCGCTCACTCGTTGGCGCTCGGTTTGACTCAAAATGGTATGTGGATTCATCGGTTACTTATTCAGACAAGGGAGGAATGCGATCGCTTACAACAGTTTTCAATTGGTTACAACACAACATGGTAGGGACACGGCATTCAAAAAACTTTGCCCGTAGCGACAAAACTTATTCATGCCGTGTCCCTACCACCCGTTGATGCTATAACTGTTGAGTTATCCATACATTTTACTATATTTAATAATGGTGATATTAGGTGGCGATCGCACTCCCAAACCTCCCAAAACATATGACACCAACAAACGCAGAATTTTGGCAATGGCGGCAGGAAGCAGAGAATGAAAATACTTCAGGCGATCGCTTAGCCGAACTAGCCCAGATTAGCAACGAACTGGCAAGGATAGTTGCCAAAAATCCTAACGCGCCAACTGAAGTGTTATTGAAGTTAGGTGCTAGATTTCCCCAGCAACTGCTAGACAATCCGATATTTTCTCTATTGTTCCAAGAAAAACAGAATCTGGTTGATGAAATTCCTTTTTATACGCTGTATAGTCTCTGCACGTTAGAAAAGATTCCAGTTTATTTGCAAGAACAGTTGATGCAGCCTCAGAATCTTAGACTTCGAGAGGAAGTTGCCTGGCATTGGAATACCTCTGCCAACATTCTGGAATGGCTAGCGCTAGATAATGATGCGAAGGTTCGATGGAAAGTTGCCTGGAATAGGAATACCTCTGCTAGCATTCTGGAATGGCTAGCCCTAGATAATGATGTGGAGGTTCGAGAGAGAGTTGCCAAAAATTCCAACACCCCTGCCAGCATTCTGGAACTGTTAGCTAAATATAATTATGCAGGGGTTCGAGGGGCAGTTGCCCACAATTCCAACATCCCTGCTAGTATTCTCGAACTGTTAGCTAAATATAATTATGCAGGGGTTCGAGGGGCAGTTGCCCACAATTCCAACATCCCTGCTAGTATTCTCGAACTGTTAGCTAAAGATAACGATGCATGGGTTCGAGGGGCAGTTGCCAGAAATTCCAACATCCCTGCCAGCATTCTGGAACTGTTAGCTAAAGATATTGATGCAAACGTTCGATGGAGCGCTATCGACAATCTCAAGACAAAAGAGAACTCAATTGATTCAAATTCTCTAACCTCATGACTCCTGCTGATCTAAAAGCTTACCTTAACAACCTAGTCAACAAAAACTTAAAAATCAGCACGATGATTTGGGGTGCGCCCGGTATTGGAAAATCCAGCATTGTAGGTCAAATTGCCCAAGAAAATAAGATCGATTTTGCCGATCTGCGCTTCTCTCAACTTGCACCCAATTGGGAAATATGACGCCCTATACGCCCCCCCCCCAGGCTGAAGCCTGGGGCTACACAAACGAAGCCCGCCTGCGCGGGCTAGAAATTCACAAAGCCTGCTTTGGCAGGCTTTTTTTGTATAGCCCTACCCTTGAGGGGCTACACAAACGAAGCCCGCCTGCGCGGGCTAGAAATTCACAAAGCCTGCCAAAGCAGGCTTTGTTTGTATAGCCCTACCCTTCAGGGGCTACACAAACGAAGCCCGCCTGCGCGGGCTAGAAATTCACAAAGCCTGCTTTGGCAGGCTTTGTTTGTATAGCCCTACCCTGAAGGGTAGGTGCTTTCTACAGTGACAAGCTTCAAAACGCGCTGCGTGTTGCGCCCCAGTCGAGTGCGGGGTCTTGTTCGTGTCCTGCCGCCTTCATCCCGCGCTGGTAGCCACGGCGATCGCTTATCCTCGCCAACCACGCTTTAACGTTCGGAAGCTTGTCAAGACCGACATTGTAAAACGCCTTCATCGTGCCGAAGGGGAAGTGCATCATGATGTCGGCAGCGGTGAACTCGGAACCGGCGAAGTAGGGCGATCGCGACAGGCGATCTTCGACCATCTGGAGGTGACGATCGAGCCGCTGGCGGAGGGTGGGAAGCACCGGAGAATCGCTGTTTGCTCCCGCCACCATTGCCGCGATCCAGTTCAAGCCGATCTGCGCCATCAAACTGGCGTTCGCGTAGTGCAACCAGTACAGGTAGTCGGGATACTGGGGCGAGGTGACGGGAACCGAGAGCCGCCCGTTGCCGTAGCGGGCTAGTAC
This sequence comes from Microseira sp. BLCC-F43, assembly GCF_041929235.1. Classification (NCBI taxonomy): domain Bacteria; kingdom Bacillati; phylum Cyanobacteriota; class Cyanophyceae; order Aerosakkonematales; family Aerosakkonemataceae; genus Microseira; species Microseira sp. BLCC-F43. The sequence goes on along the minus strand of NZ_JBHFNP010000107.1, from coordinate 20,083 downwards.
GTACTCGACGATCGCACCAGATTCCGCCATCACGACGTCGCCATCGCACAGCACCGGCGCACTGCCGAGGGGATGAACCGAGCGCAGTTCGGGCAAAGCAAACTGGGTGACGCGATCGCGTTCGTACACGCACAGTTCATAAGGCAACTCTAGCTCTTCGAGCAGCCAAACGATCCGCTCGGACTGGGAGACGTTGAGATGGTGGACGATGAGCATATGCCCCTTCACGGTAAGGTACACTACTTGCCCAGCCGCGGAAAAGATGGCAGATCGATGGCGGCTAAGGACTTGATTTTCTTTTGCGGGCGTTGGGGATAAACTACAGGTGCGGGCCAGTTGGCAGCCTCGGAGAGGTCGATAGACTCGTTGGGAGTAACCGGGACGATACTGCTGACAGAGGTGGGTTCTGGTAACGCTGCCGACTCGTCCTGGGGTTGTGGGGCTGACTGACGGTTGCTAATTGGTTCTGGGGTTACCGGCTTCCAAGCTTGTAAGTGAATTGGCTGGGGCGCTACAGGGGGTTCTTTTGCGGGAATGTTGGTGGATGCGATCGCAGCTTGTGTCAACCTTTCCAATTCTTCCCACAAAACTTCCTCGGTTTCGTTAATATTGCGGTTAACATCTGCGCTTAAATCGGGTAAATCATCGCCCAATTGGGGTTTAGGCGCGACTGGTGCGGGCGTTGTATCTTTTATTGGCTCGCTTGGTGCTTCTGGCTCTTCTTGTGCTAGCCATTCAATTGGGGTGCTAACTTCTTCTGGAGTTTCTGCTGTCAAAGACTGGTTTAAAACGGGTTCGCTGCTGCTGTCGATTTGGTCGGTTTGGTCAGATAGGGTATCTTCTGAAATAGAGTCCAAGGATACTGACCAAGGTTGAATCGGTTGCGGTTTTAGCAGCAAGCGCAGCCTAGCAGCGGCATTGTGGGGATTGTATTGTAATTCTGCCCCCACAGGAGCGTTGCCCATATCTGCTGCGAGTTCGGTTTGGAAAGGGACTTCCAAACACTTATCTAAAGCGGCTTTCAGTTGCAGCGAATAACGTTGCTGGCGTTCCAAGCGCGAGCGCAACTCGGTACAGGTATTTTCGCTGATTGACAAAGTGTAAGATTGTTCGTTGTATTTTTGCTGAATATGGGCGCATTCCCTTTCCAGCTGAGCCACCTGTTCCTGGCTGCTTTCCATTTGCTGGCTTAAGGTTTCGATTAAAATTTGCTGGCGCTGTGCGACTTGATGGGAAGCTTCCAACTCTCGGAATAAACGCGTCAGTTGCTCTTGTGTTTTAGTGAGTTCTTGATTTTGTTCGCTTAGCCTCGTTTCTAAGCTTTGATTGCGCTTCATCTGCAACTGCAACGCATTGTGGCACTCATCGAGGAGCGTTTCTAACTGTTCTACGTGACCCAGCAGTTCGCTATTTTGCTCTTGCAGGGATTGACTTAACGTCACCAGTTCGATTACGTCTAAGTCGGATTGCCAAGTCAGCGCCTCCTCAAGCTGGCTATTTTCCTCGGCGTCATCGCGGTTAACATCGTCAACGGGTGCAACTATTTCGCTTGTAGTTGGTAGTGGGGCAGAACCTTGGCGATCTTCTATCAGTTCGGGTTCTCCAGCACTTGTTGACCGATCTATATCATCAACGAGCGCAGAATTTTCTGGCTCCTGGACTGATAAGTTAATAGAGTCAGTAGTATCTGCTGAGGAATCTAGCGCAGGCGTTGGCTGATTCGCCTCATGCAGACCTGGTTCGTTGTTGGGAATTTCAGCTTCGCTCATCGCTTCTACCTCAGAGGTTAACGACTGTTTGACAGGGATTTGTTTTCGCGTTATCTACAACTAGGACTTCAGCAAAGAAACCGGGTTTCTATGAAAAATCGTTGCTTGGGAAACTGGATATCTAGGTCGAAACCCTGTTTCTGGCATCGACGTGGGTAAGTCCTTTACAACTAGGCCACTTGCCAATCATTGTAATAGGATTACTTTGATCCTTGGCTACTATCCCAGGGTTAAGGTTTGCTTTAATAAATCTTGATGCATCAGGGCGCGGTCTACTAAAGATTGAATTTGCACCAGCGAGAGGGGTTCGCCATTGGCATAACACTCCAGCCAGGTTTGACTAATTATATTAGGGTCTTCGGGCAATGCGGCAATATCCCATCCCGGTAATTGTAATTCTTCCATTAGTTGGCTGACTTTGGGGTCGTAGCTGAGGGCGAAACAGCGACAGAAAGACGCAGCAGCCATAATCAAGCTGTGGAAGCGCATTCCGATTACCATTTCCACGCCACCAAATAAGCCTTTTAACTGTTTGGGATCTTCCAGGCAGATGATATGGGATACTTCCGGCATCGCTGCCTGGATTGATTGCGCGATCGCCAAATCCTGGGATTGCTGAAACGGTACTAATAAAATACAGGTTTGCGTTGCTCGCTGAAAGTCTATCAGGGCGCGGGTTAGACAAGCCAAACGCACCGGAGTTAGCTCTTGATGTTGGCGCAAGGTTACTGCCACTCTAGGTGCTGGTAAGTCCCACAGTCCTTTGACGAGTGCCCCCTCTAATGCCCAAACCGGATCGGGAGCGATCCAAAAGGGTATATGCCATTCTGATACTAAGCCAGCACTGGCTTTGTCGCGCACGCTGACGGCGCTACAGTTGGCGAAGCATCGCCGTGCCATCGCGCGGGTTATCGGGCGTTTTAACGGCCCAATTCCTTGCGCCCAGGCGATAGTTTTTTTACCCATCTGCTGGGCTAATCCCATCAAACCGCCGTAGTAAAAGGCACTGTTGATGCTGGTGACATCTTGGATCAAACTGCCGCCGCCCCAAATGAAAGCGTCGGCAGATCTAATCGCAGAATAAACTTGCCACGGCGAGAAGCGATCGCAACTGCGGACGTTGTAACGCGAGGTCGTTTGACCTGGGTTCCCCGAAAGTACAATCGGCGTTACCTCTTCGGGTAGCATTTGCAGCAGCGCCGCCAATAATGCCTCATCGCCACCGTTGCCTTTGCCGTAGTAGCCGCACAACACTGCCCGCATCTTGCCCATGTCTTTGCTCAAAATGTATTCTCTGTATCAGTTTAAATTCAGTAGGTGGGTGTAAAAAAGTCTTGAGGCTGTCAATGGGTAGCCCTTGCCGGACAATCCTATCGGGTGAGATGCACCAGATCGAAGTCTAGACTCTTGACTAATGGCATCTACCTATTCTATTTTTTGGCTATACACCTACAAGAGCCTGTTTTCGCAATTTTCCCGGCCTACGCTGGGTCTTTAGTTTTTGTATTTTTTACAATACCTGAAAAATAGCTAACTTTTAGTAGAGGGGGAAAGAGGTTCGATAAACTCATTTACTTGCTAACCTTGAATTCAATTCTTGTTTACCATCTGTTGCATAGTCAGAGATACCTGTCTTCCTAGTTAAATTTTTTTTAAGGTAGGCTGATTTATCCGGTTTTAACTAAAAGAAGATAGGGGTGCAAAAGAGTCAAAACCAAAAATTGTCAGAGAAATAGCTCAGTCAAAAAAAAAGAGGTGTAAAAATGTTTTGGTGGCTGGAAGTAAAAACAAAACAACCTTACTGTATCTACTATTTTGGGCCTTTCGATAATGCAGCGGAAGCCGAACAGGCTCAAGAAGGCTACCTTGAAGACTTAAAACAGGAAGGTGCCCAAGAAATAGAAATCCAGATCAAGTTGTACAGTCCGAGTGACTTAACAATTTTTCAAGACTGACCAAACAAGGGGCTAGGGGCTAGGGAAACGATAGGATAGAAAAATGTTTGCAGATGTTAACAAGCGATGCACGCACTATCGATTCCTACCTGGATTATTCACGTTTCGAGCGTGATTGAGTGGATTGCTGCGATCTGGTTGATCTGGACTTACGGCGAAGTCAGCGGCAACCGGACGTGGTATGCTTTATCTTTTGCTATGCTACCAGCGTTAGTTAGTGCCATGTGTGCCTGCACTTGGCATTATTTTGATAATCCACCATCTCTGGAATGGCTGGTGACGCTGCAAGCAGCGATGACGGTGTTGGGGAACTGCACGCTTTGTGCCGCGGCGTGGTGGATTTGGCGAAATGCCCACTCGGCTAATCCGGCGCAACTCAGTCAAGACAAAGCAAAAGAATCATGATATCAAAAGATGCCCTGTTTGCCCTATCCCTGTTTCCATACCTGGGTTTTTTGTGGTTTCTCACCCGTTCCAAACAAGCACCGCGTTTGGCGTTGATTGGGTTTTACATGACATTGGTGTTTGTCGGCGTCACGATTCCGGCGGGAATTTATGCGAAAATTGTTTACGGGGAGTCCCTCGCTAATGTGGATTGGTTGCACGGTGGGGCAGAGTTTTTCTTAACGCTGTCGAACATCTTGGTGGTGCTGGGTTTCAGACAGGCAGTAATAGAAAAAGCGCGACGCGAGTCGGTTTCCCCAGAACCATCGCGGCAAGAAAAAGTCTGATTTTGCGGCGAACAGATAGCATACCCGTATAAAAGGCAAAATAAAATACAAGTCCTTCGGGTTCCTTGTCACTATGATCTGTTGCTTAAATCCCAATTGCCAGCAGCCTCTCAATCCTGAAAACGAAACGTTTTGCAACAGCTGCAAAGCAAAATTAGTACCGCTGCTGAGGGGTCACTACCGCCCAATCCGTCCTCTCGGTCAGGGAGGATTTGCCAGAACCTATCTCGCAGTAGATGAAGATAGGCTAAAAACTCCTTGCGTGATTAAACAATTTTCGCCTCAAATTCAAGGAACAAATTCCCTAGACAAGGCAATCCGACTGTTTAACCAAGAGGCAGTCAGACTGCACGAATTGGGAGAGCATCCCCAAATACCCACGCTGCTAGCTTACTTCGAGCAGGACAAATACCTATATCTGGTGCAGCAGTTCATCGAAGGACAAACTTTGTTTCAGGAGTTGCACCGGCAGGGAATTTTTAGCGAACAAAAGATCCGGCAGGTGTTGGGCGATATCCTACCAGTTTTGAAGTTTATCCACGACCGCCAGATCATTCACCGGGATATTACGCCTGCGAATATTATTCGCCGCCAGATTGATGGCAGGTTAGTGCTGATAGATTTTGGCATCGCCAAGCAGTTGAAAGACACGACTCAAATCCAACCGGGTACGAGAATTGGTACGGAAGGGTATGCACCGTTAGAACAACTGCGAAGCGGTCAAGTGTATCCGGCAAGCGATATCTACAGTTTGGGTGCAACTTGCATTCACCTGATAACGGGAATCAAACCGGAAGAGTTGTACAATCCGTTGCAAGGTCGCTGGATCTGGCGAGATTATTTGCTCAAAAAAGGCATAAATGTCAGCGATCGCTTGGGGCAGATTTTGGACAAAATGCTGAAAGACTTGGTGAGCGATCGCTACCAGTCTGCGGATGAGATACTCAGGGAGATCGGCGGTCAACCTTTGGCTCCCCCTACCCCCCTCAAGACACCGCCAAAACCTGCCACGGTTCCGCCTGCCCCAATCTCTCCGCCACCGGGTGCAAGACTGCCGCTGCCAAAAGCGCCGCTGTCTGACCCCCCCATCTCCAAACCGCCGCTTTCCAATCCCCCTATCTCCAGACCGCCGATTTCCAGACCCCCCCTTCCCAGAGCCATAAATTCTAACCCTAAAACTGGCACTTGGGGATGCGTAAATACCCTCAGCGGACATTCATCCTGGGTGACTTCGGTTACCATTAGCCCCAACGGGCAAACCGTTGCTAGCGGCAGTCTCGATGACAAGATTAAAGTTTGGCATCTCCAGACGGGAGAACTGTTGCAAACCCTCAGCGGACATTCAAAGGCTGTCAATACCGTCGCCATCAGTCCTAATGGGCAAATGCTGGTCAGCGGCGGCGATGACAGAACGATTAAGATTTGGAATCTGTTCACTGGCAGCCAGCTTCGCACTTTAACCGATCATGGCAGAGATGTGAGTTCTGTCGCTATCAGTACGGATGGACTAACCCTCGCCAGCGGTAGCAAGGACAGGACGATTAAATTATGGAAGCTCACCACCGGAACGCTGCGGGGTACGCTATTGAGTCCCGCAGGCATGATTAAATCAGTCGCCATCAGCCCGGACGGACAGTTTTTAGCCAGCGGCGGTCTTGACAACCAAATCAAGTTGTGGGCTATGGATAGTGGAAAATTGCTTCGCACTCTCAGCGGGCATTTTAATTTAGTCAATTCTGTTGCCATTAGTCCTGATGGGAAAATTATCGCCAGCGGCAGTAAGGACAAAACAATTAAATTGTGGGATGCGAGTACGGGAGAATTGATCCGCACGCTTTCGGATCATGCAGAGTCAGTTAATTCGATTGTCATCAGTGCGGATGGCAAGATGCTTGTTTCCGGTAGCAGCGACAAGACTCTCAAGCTGTGGAATATCAACACTGGCGAACTGCTTTACACGCTTACTGGGCATACTAACCAGATTAGTTCTGTAGCAATTAGTCCAGATGGACAAACCATTGTCAGCGGCAGTTTCGATAATACGATCAAGATATGGGAAAAGTAAGTTATGCTTGCCGCGGTCATAGATAGTGCTAATAGCTAATGGCTAATGGCTAATTGCTAATGGCTAGTTTGATATCTCTGCCAGTCTTCTCTTAGCTACCTAATTGTCAGGCAAGCGTCTGTGTTAAGTATAGTAGTCATTAGTTATGAGGGTTCTATTAATAACTAATAACCACTAACTAATTAAGCACCGACTAAGCGCTTGGCGTCGGCATCAAATCCAGCGCTTTTGAGTGCATTGACAACTGCTTGAGCATCTTGCACCCAATCTTTGGGGTCCAGACGCAACAACTCGCGCCGATTTCGGTCTGATACGATCGCAACCACGGGGACTTTTGCTTTTTCTTCCTTGTCGCGATGTTCTTGCAAAATGCTTCGCAAGGTACTTAATTCATTGGCGTTGACTTCCTGGGGTGCGAGTTTCACCATCACCATTTGAACGTTTTCGACGGGGAAGGCGTCGTAAACAATCAGTTGGGTACGTTCTTCTTGTTTCTCGACTTTTCCTGAGAGGATTAAACGGGCATCATTATTTAGGTAAGAGTGAATCACTTCGTAAGTTTTGGGAAAAACAACGGCTTCCGCTTGTCCGCTCATATCTTCGATTTGCAATATCGCCATTTGTTCGCGTTTTTTTGTCATCACGTTTTTGATAGCTGTTACCATCACGATCGCGCTGACTTTTGCATTATTTTTTTGCCCCAATTGGCTGATGCTAATAGTATTTATATCCATCATCTGCGCTACTTTGCTAGCAGATTTTAGCGGATGTTCGGAAACGTAAAAACCCAGCAGTTCTTTTTCCATTTGCAATTTTTCGCGGCTGGGAAAATCCGGCACTGGCGGGTGTTTGGGGGCAGAGTCGTAGCCTTGATTGCTATCAGAACCCGTTGTAAAACCTCCCAGGAGGTCGAATAAATTGCCTTGACCAACTGCTTTATCTTTGGCGCGATCTTGCGCCCAACTAATGACGATATCGAGGTCGTGGATTAATTGATTGCGGTTCTTTTCGATGCTATCGAAGGCGCCGCATTTGATTAAAGCTTCCAAGACGCGGCGATTGATTGTGCGGAGGTCGATGCGATCGCATAGATCTGCCATACTCTTGAATGCGCCTCCCTGATTGCGCGCGTTGAGGATGGATGCGATCGCATTTTCCCCCACATTCTGGATTGCCGATAGTCCAAATAAAATACTATTTCCTTGCGGCGTAAAATCTACCCCAGATCGATTAATATCCGGCGGTTCTACCTTAATATTTAGTTTCTGACAGCCATCAATATATTTTTTCACTTTCTCGCGATCGCCGCTATTAGCTGTTAACAGCGCCGCCATGTATTCCGTGCTATAATTTGCTTTTAAAAATGCCGTTTGATAAGTGACATATGCATAAGCCATTGAATGGGATTTATTGAAGCAATAAGCTGCAAAATCTAGCATTTGATTAAATAAGTGTTCTGCTATCTTTTTACTAACTCCATTCCTCGTCGCCCCATCAATAAATGCCTCTTTTTGCTTCTGCATTTCTTCGGTCTTCTTCTTCCCCATTGCCCTCCTTAATAAGTCAGCTTGACCCAAGGAATAACCTGCCAAATCTTGCGCCATTTTCATGATTTGTTCTTGAAAGCAAAGCGTTCCGTAAGTTTCTTGCAAAATTGGCTCTAGTAGCGGATGTTCGTATACGACTTTTTCTCTTCCATGTTTGCGGTCGATGAATTGGGGAATCAAGCCAGCATCTAATGGCCCTGGTCGATAAAGGGCTAAAATAGACGAAATATCTTCTATGTTAGATGGCTTTAATTTTTGCACGATATCGCGCATCCCAGAAGATTCTATTTGAAATATGCCTATCTGATCTCCTTTTTCGATAATTTCAAATGTTTTTTGCACCTGCTTTGGTAGTTTTTTTTCACTACCTTTTGCTAGGATTCTTTGACCGGATCTTTCTTCTTCTGTTATCGCATCTGGTTGAATAATTTCGTTTCTATTTTTCTTGATTAAATCTATGGCTTTTTCTATAATCGTCAGGTTTTTTAACCCCAAAAAGTCCATTTTTAGCAGTCCCATTGATTCCACGTCTTCCATGAAATACTGGGTAATTACTGCACCATCATTATTTTTTTGCAACGGCACTATTTCATCCAAAGGAGAGGCAGAAATTACTACGCCAGCAGCGTGGACTCCATAGGTTTTGTTTGTTCCTTCTATTCGCATTGCCATATCGACCCAGCGACGAACGGGAATTTCTCCGATTGGTTCTTTGCGTTCGTTGTGGATGATAACCGTCTCGTTTTCGTATGCTTGTTTAAATTTTGGTTCTGGGGATTGATCCGAGATCATTTCCTTAAGTTTAGCAGGCTTGCCCCTAGATACAGGAATTAATTTTGCCATGCGATCGCTATCTGCATAACTCACTCCTAAAGTTCTAGCAACGTCTTTCAAGACTGCTTTGGAGGTCATGCGGTTAAAGGTAATAATTTGGGCGACTCTATCTTCGCCGTATTTTTTGGTAACGTATTCGATTACTTTATCTCGTTTTTCGATGCAGAAATCTGTATCGATATCCGGCATTGATTTCCGTTCTGGGTTCAGAAATCGCTCAAATAATAGTCCGTGGTGGACTGGATCTATATTAGTAATTTTTAGCGCATAAGCAACCAGAGAACCTGCGGCACTACCTCGTCCTGGACCAACAGGTATTCCGTTATCTCTGGCAAATTTGATATAATCCCAAACGACTAAAAAGTAGGTGGAAAATCCCATTTGCTGGAGCATTTTTAACTCATATTCCAGCCGTTCTTTGTAAACAGGAGCGACTTCGGCGCGGGATTTGCATTTGAGGCGTTCTAGCAGTCCTTCCCAGGCTTTTTCTTCGACGTAGGTATCGGCGGTATGTCCGGAAGGAACGGGGTATTCGGGGAGGCGGGGTTCGCCCATAATATCGTAGCGATTGACTTTTTCTGCTACTTCTACGGTGTTAGCGATCGCTTGCTCTATTACATCATCTTCCAAATGGTCGCGAAACAGTTGTCGCATCTCTTCTGCTGATTTTAAATATTCCGTTCCGGTATATCTCAGCCGTTTTTCTTCTATAACTAATTGATTGGTTTGAATGCATAAAAGTGCATCGTGCGCTTCGACATCCTTGCAAGAAATAAAGTGCGAATCGTTCGTCGCGACTATTTTAATATCCAGTTCTCGCGCAATTCTGGCAATTTCTACATTGACCACGCGCTCTTCTGGCAAACCGTGGTCTTGAATTTCTAAATAATAATCATCTCCAAATCTTTCTTTATACCACTGAGCGACTTTACGCGCTGCTTCTAATTTACCTTGCAGAATCGCTTGGGGAACTTCTCCCCCCAAACAAGCGCTGGTGACAATCAGTCCTTCGCGGTATTGTTCTAATAACTCTTTGTTAATGCAAGGACGGGCAAAAATCCCTTTTCCTTGCACGCCTTTGAGATTAGAAATTGTGGTAAGTTTGACTAAATTTTTATAGCCTTGGTTGTTTTTGGCTAAAACAACTTGGTGATAGCGGGGACGCCGTTCTTGTTTTTCGATGTCCCCATTGATTATGTACATTTCATTGCCGATAATTGGCTTGACGCCTTTACCACGGCAGACTTTAAGTAACTCAATAGCGCCGTACATGACGCCGTGATCGGTGATAGCGATCGCATTCATCCCCAATTCTATTGCTCGATCTACCAAGTCCGGTAACTGACTCGCTCCATCGAGCAGGCTATAATCGCTGTGATTGTGTAAACCGACGAAGGACATAGTGAATTGGTAATTGCTAATTGCTAATTGCTAATTGCTAATGGGTAGTTGGTCTTGTTTCCTATTACCCATTAGCTATTAGCCATTAACCATTGACTAAATTTGGTGCGCGTAAGTGCCAAGGGTTGGCTTGTTCGTATGCGTAGGCGACTTCTAATAACAAGTCTTCGCGCAATAGTTTACCAATCATTTGTAAGCCGATGGGTAATCCTTGATCGTCGAAGCCGCAGGGTATACTTAATCCGGGTAAACCAGCCAGATTTACCGGAATTGTCATCAAGTCGGACAGATACATACTTAAAGGATCTGCGGTTTTTTCCCCAGCTTTAAAAGCGGTGGTGGGTGCGGTGGGACAAACTAAAATATCCACTTGTTCAAACGCGCGATCGAAGTCTTGTTTAATTAAGGTACGGACTTTTTGCGCTTTCAGATAGTAGGCGTCGTAATACCCCGCAGATAATGTATATGTTCCTAACATGATCCGACGCTTGACTTCAGCACCAAAACCAGCGGCGCGAGTTTTGGTATACATTGTCATTAAATTATCAGGATCGCTGGTGCGGAAACCGTATTTTACCCCGTCGTATCTGGCTAGATTTGCAGAGGCTTCCGAAGGTGCGATGATGTAGTAGGCGGGCAAGCCGTAGCGGAAACGAGGACAAGAAATAACGTGGATTTCTGCACCTAATTGTTGCAGTTGTTCGATGGCTTTGGTGATTGCTTTTTCAACTATGGGATCCAAACCTTCGCCAAAGGTTTCTTTGATGATGCCAATTCTGAGAAAGCCTCTGGGTTTAAGATTCGGTTTAAGTGCTTTGGCGTAATCGGGTATTTGGACGTTGAGACTGGTGGAGTCTTTGGGGTCGTAACCTGCGATCGCTCCCAACAATATCGCCGTATCTTCTACGCTACGACCAAATGGCCCAATTTGATCCAAGGAAGAACCATACGCCACGAGTCCGAAACGAGATACCAATCCATAAGTCGGTTTCAATCCCACAACGCCGCAGAAAGAAGCTGGAAGCCGAATCGAACCCCCCGTATCCGAACCCAAGGATACCACGCATTCATCTGCCGATACCGCCGCCGCCGAGCCGCCAGAAGAACCCCCCGGTACTCGTTCTAAGTCCCAAGGGTTCGCAGTCAGCTGATAGGCAGAAGTTTCTGTGGAACTGCCCATCGCGAACTCATCCATGTTAGTCTTGCCTACGATTACCGCCCCCGCGTCGAGCAGTTTTTGCGTCACCGTGGACTCGTAAGGCGGGATAAACCCTTCTAAAATCTTGGATGCACAGGTAGTGGGGATGCCCTTGGTACACATATTATCTTTAACGGCAATGGGAATCCCCGCCAACAGGCCAATTTCCTCTCCTGCGGCGATTTTAGCATCCACCGCTAGTGCCTGTTCTAAGGCTCTATCTGCCGTCACGCACAGAAAGCTGCGGACCTTGGGTTCTACCGCCTCAATGCGTTGTAAGGCTTCTTTCGCTATTTCTACAGCAGAGCGTTCTTTTTTGATGAGTTGTTTATGCAACTCGCGGATGGATGCCATGAAGTCACCTTAAATCTTCGGGAGTATGGAAGCCCCCATCTTTTAAGTGGGGGATAAAATACTTAACGAGCAATTTTAATTGCCTTCCCCTTTCGGGGTGGAGGGGTATGGTTGCCCCTGCCTGAGGTTATGGTTGTCCCCTTTCACCCATTGCTGGGGTAAAGTTAGCCAAGGCCATTGTTATCGGTCGGTACTATCTCAAAAGCACTATCTTACCCCGAGTAAAACTGTTTAACCTTTGAGTTCTACAGCTGCTTGCCTGGCGGGAGCATTCGCAGGTAGGAACGTGAACGCTTACCGATAACTTCGTTTTCCCCTTAATGGGACTATGGGCCCGTCAGCTACCTAAAGTTTCGAGGCGTGAAGTCTCGTCTCTTTAGAGCGGGGTGCTGACCTCAAGACCTGGTTTCGATGCTATTAAGTCCAGACTCGATCAAGTATACGGTGGTGGCTGGCATCCCGCTTCCGTACCCTGACGAGTGAACTAGCACAGTGAAAGATTTTAAACACATCGAACCGCCCCAGGGGTGGGGCCGCTTATTTTATTGCGTTGGTGCGCGTTCGCTTTCCACTATTTCTTCAGGGGATATCTTCTTCGCTTCCCCTTTCAGGATTTGATACCAGAGCTTTCCGGGTCTACGCCCCTTTTTTTGGCAAGATACGCGACGCTCTCCCTCACCTTGGGTTCTTCCTCCCGAAGTTTCTCGCACAGGAGAAAATTTGCTTGAGTTGACCTGGTTCGGTCAGTCACAAAGGCGTACACAGCTAGCAAGTCATCGTAGTATTCGCCCAAAGGTGCCACAAGCAACCGCTCATCTTTTCTTGCCACTGATGGTTTGACCAAAACGTATTTTCCGACGAGCGCATTTTTGCCACAAAAATGACCCATATGACTCCGGGAAGCTGCACGAGCGCCAATTTTTTCGCTCAAAGTTTTTGGGCAGGCGGGACGCCCACCCCACAAGAAATGTAGAGACGTTACATGTAACGTCTCTACTCTTGTGGGATGGGCATCTTGCCCGTCTGGTCCTCATTTTGCCATCTTGTCTAATCGGGAGGCACAGTACAACCGGGGGAAGTCCGCCACCAGCGATCGCCCATAATATTGGGAGTAGAAGCGGTGAGGACAACTTGGCCTTTGTCGTTGATTATCCAGCCAGTGGCTTCTACAATGCGATCGCCCATCTGATAGGCTGTGTCTTCGTTAGCTGTTCGAGGACTCACCTTGGCGATTCAGTACGATCTGCTGGCAGTGTAACCCAATCTACCGACAAGGGGTTGAGGCTTAGGGATTCTCTCGGTTCAGGTGGAATGCCGCCGCGTCCGGTAACGACAAAGCTACTCCCTCGCCTAGCAGCGGCACAAGGCTCAACAATTAGCCCTGAGACATCGACTAAATTTTGCGGCAATTCGATTAACCCGGAACTGGGGTCTACATCAGGAGTATTAATTGTTACCTCAACGCTGAACAGAGGGCCAGCGGCAGAGGTTGCAGTAATGTCACTTTCTGGAGTATCGAGGATAGGTGCGGCGCAAAACTGAGTGCCAAATATAGCAGAAGCATTGATTCTCACCTGACCGCCAAAGCTTTGTTCGGCATTGGCATTGATATCGCTATCTTCCAGGGCAGCTAATACATTGGTGTTGAGAGTGATGTTGCCGCCAGTGGCTTCGCCTTTGGCATCGGTGGTGATGTTGCTGCCGCGACGCAAAATCAGGGAGTTGGAGCGTAGATCGATGTTACCGCGATCGCCTGCTGCGGTTGTCGCGCCAAGGAAGCCATCATTGTTGAGTTCCACAGAGTCAGAATTTATCTTCAAGTTGCCTGCGTCCCCTGAACCTATACCACTGACGGACACTACCGCCCCATTTCGGACAATCAACCGTCCGGTGTCAATACTCACATCTCCGGCAGCACCACTCCCTTCGCTGGAGGCAAACAAGCTGCTGAATGTACCATCTGCTCTTGTTCCAGACAGTTCCACTTCCTCAGCTATTACGGTCAAAGTGCCCCCTTTCCCTGCATCAAAAGCAGCAGCTTCCACCTGTGCGCCATCTCGGACAATCAACCGTCCAGCATTAATCCTTACATCTCCCGCAGCACCAGTCCCTTGACGCTGGGCGGAAAAGGCACTGGAACGAACCCTACCATCTTCTAAAGTGAAGTCTCCAGCCAACTCGACTTCTGGAGCTGTAACACTTATACTTCCTGCATTGCCAGCCCCAAGAGTGAAAACCGATATTCTGCTGCCGTTGTATAATTGCACCGATTCACTAGCTGGGACTGCGATTGTTCCCCCTGTTCCCTGAGTATCAGTGACAGCACTTATAGTCGAGTATTGAGTCAGATACAAACGTCCCGTCTCAATCGTCACATTTCCCCCCTGTCCGGGTGCAGAAGGAGTGAAGCCGTCTGCAAACAAAGTAGTGGCAAATATATCGCTATTACCACTCAATTCCACCGACTCAGAGGCTCGCAGCAAAATAGTGCCAGCATCTCCGTTACCTGAAGTGCCAGCGAGGATGGATGCACCATCTTGAAGGGTTAAGCGTCGAGTTTCCACCCTGATATTGCCACCCTTGCCCATCGCTGTAGGGAAAACTGTAGTGCTGATATCGGTGCTATCTCCCACCAATTCAACGGCTTCTGTTCCTCGAATCTGAATATTACCTGCATTCCCAATACCAGCTGTACCAGCAAACATACTTGCACCATCACACAGGCTTAATACTTGGGTGTCGATCTTTATATCTCCCGCTTTCGCTTCAGAGAACCCTACATTGCTAGAAAGACCACTATACTGGGTCAAAGTTGCTCCACTAGCAAATCCGACAACTTGCAGGCGATCGCTTGCTGTAATCTCTATATTGCCTGCGTTTCCTCTGCCAGACACAGAAGAAGATACGTTTCCACCATCGCGTATGCTCAAAACCTGAGTGTCAATCTTGATATTGCCACCTTGATTTTGAATATTCCCCTCGTCTTGTCCTGAATCTCCTCCTATTACCGCTGTCGAGAGATTGCTAGTCAGTCGGATTGCATTCGAGATTGGAACGCCTTCAATGTTTGGAAGATTATCGGTTTCAACTATCCTAACTGGACCAGCTCCAACGACTTCCACCAGGTTGCTGGCACGTACCTGAATCTCTCCACCCTTGCCAGAACCATATAAATTTGCCAGGACTAGACCCCCATCCCGGATACTTAACGTCCCTGTCTCAATCCTTAGATTCCCTCCATTCCCCACAGCATCGGGGCCAACAGATGAAGAAAGACGACTACTAAACCCCCCACCCCCAAGCTCTGCCAGAGGTGGCGCTTCTCCCACAACTTCTACCAGCTCTGTAGCTCGAATTTGAAGATTGCCAGCATCTCCTCGACCAAAAGTTTCGGTTGCAACATTGCCCCCATCCCGGATGCTTAATACTTGGGTGTTGATGCTGATATTCCCACTTTTCCCAACAGTGTTTGAAAATAAGGTTGTCATCAGACTACTTCCTAGACCACCATTTCTCCCCGTTCCCAATACTTCCACCCTTTCACTGGCACGTACCTGAATATCCCCGCCATTCCCTTGACCGAATACGCTCGATGAAACTGCACCGCCATCCCGCAAGCTTAATGTCCGCGTCTGAATAGCGATATTGCCTCCATTACCTACAGTTCCGATAACACCTGAAGAAATGCTACTGCTCAACCCTGGTGATTCAGATATTCCTGGCCCAAACCCTACAACCTCAACCAGATCTCTCGCCTGAATTTGGATATTTCCAGCATTCCCAGGCTGAAAAATTTCTGTAGCAACCCTACCGCCATCACGAACACTCAACGTACCTGTCTCAATTGTGAGATGCCCGCCAGAGCGATTTGGGTTGTCTCCCTCTAAGATTCCAGCTGACAGCTTTGTGAGCAAACCGTTGGTTTGTATTCCCACAACTTCTACTAACTCTGTTGCTTGTACCAGAATATTTCCCCCATTTCCAGCGCCGAGAGTTTCTGCGGATATGGCTGCACCATTAAGAAGGCTCAACCGCCCCGTTTGAATCGTCAAATCGCCAGCATTCCCAGCACCGAATGTCCGATTAAACAATCCTCCAGGATTTCCACTAGGATTGATGCCACTTACTTCCACTGCTTCCCTGGCAGTTACAGATAAATTTCCACCCTGACCTGCACCAAACGTGGAAGCTGAAACATAAGCCCCATTCTGAACCACTAACCGCCCCGTATTAATCCTCAAATTTCCAGCTTTGTCAGTACTCAAAGTTTCACTATTCAAGCGACTGGAAGACCGACCATCAGATGAAGTGCCAATCAATTCCACCGACTCCGAAGCATTAACGGTCAGATTTCCTCCCGCACCTTGACCCAAAGTGCCAGCCGTTATTGCTGACCCCTCTTTCAGGCTAAGTTGACCAGTCTGAATAGAGATTGTGCCTCCATTTTGACTGCCCAAAGTACCTGCAAATACTGCTGTATTTCCTGTCAGGTTTACCCGTCCCCCCTGCACCTGAATATCGCCACCACCTTCTCCACTCGCAAACACCGCAGATAACTGGGATAGCTGAATGTTCCCAAAGTTGGGGATGCCTTGATATCCCAGAGCAAAGCCTTTTTCGGTTGCGTTCAAATTTACTAAACCAGCACCCGCCACACTCCCCAATTCAATCCGTCCCTGCGGTGCTTTTAGAATTCCCCCTTCTCAGGTCACATCCCCGCCTACAAGGGCTAAAGTTCTTCCCGGTTCCACCCGCAAACCCACAGGGTTATTCAAAAATTCTTGCTGAAATCCAATCTCTCTAGCGATACTTTGTTCCAGAGTTTCTCCTTCTACTGGAGAACGTAACACTCCACCTTGTCCCTGCACGGTAATTCTTCCCGGATTTGACCCATATTGCCAGCCAATTGGTACGCTGATAGTTAGCAAAGGAGTTGCTTGGGGATTAGTAGCGCTGAACTCTGTCCCATCGACAAATCTAATACTACTTGCGGTACTGCCAAAAAACGATCCACCAATATTTAAACGAGCATTGGGGCCAAAAATAATCCCATTAGGATTGAGTAAAAATAAATTCGCCGTGCCATTGGCGCGAATCAAACCATCAATATTAGAAATTGAACCACCCGTTACCCGACTAAAGATATTCTGCATATCCACAGCATTGTTGAAGAAAGCTTCACTACCCGTGGGGATAGAGAACTCCCTAAAGCTGTGGAATAAATTGCCACCTGCTCTAGTTCCTGCTTCAATAACGATCGCATTCCCCTGTGGCGTGACAATGGAATTATTGGGTAACGTCGCATCAGGGACAATTTGCGCTACCGAATAGTTGCTGTCTGATAGACACAGCAGGACGCTGCCTAGAGCCAACCAACATCCTAAAGGACAATATTTCATTTCATGCCAGTATAGTTTATGTTGCTCAAATCTAACTCTACTACAATGATGAACCGCTCGTGCAACCCCGCTGCTCGGCAGTTCGACAAGTGGGGGATGGTTGGCTCAATTGCTATGAACTTAGGTTAGTCGATCTGGACTTACGCAATCGCGTTCCTATCACCAAAGTTTCTTGCTGCGAACGCGAGTGCGGAAGAAAGGCATATCTCGAGTTCTAAAACGACGATTTTTCAGAGAAACTTTGGTGTTTGCCTAAGTCCTGATTCTAAAAAACCCGTTTTCTGATTCTGCCATGATTTCCGGAATCTTAAAGCTTAAGAGTGAATAAACTATTATCAGCAATATTATGAGGTAATTCATGAAGCGGATTGTATTTGGGGCGGTTACCTTCATCGGTTCCTTATTCGCAGTTAAAGCGATTCGCCTACCGGCGATAGCTTCGCTTCACGCCACTTCCCCCACCCAAACCACAAACGTCGCACCAGCGCCACCGAATAAACCCCTAATTTTAGCCCAAAGTCGCTTCGATGCCCAATTATTACAACTCACCAACGAACAACGCCGCCGCGCCGGTTTACAACCTCTAAAATTATCTTCTCAATTGGGACAAGCCGCCCAATCTCACGCCCAAGATATGGCGCAAAATAACATTTTCAGCCATACAGGTTCAAATGGTTCTACTATGGTAGACCGGGTGAAAAATGTCGGCTATTCCTACTCTTTTGTAGGCGAAAACATCGCAGCGGGAGGAGCTACACCAGAAGCAACCATTCAGCAATGGATGAATAGTCCAGGACACCGCCGTAATATCCTCAATCCAAATTTTACAGAAATTGGGTTTGGTTACGTCGCGGCTCCTAACACCCAATATCGTCATTATTGGGTGCAAGTTTTTGGTTATCCTAGAAATCCGAGACGGTAATTAAACCCAATCGCTAGCAAAAATTAATCGGGCGATCGCCCGATTTTTTTGTTGAGTTTAGCAGCCAAACCACCTTTAATCTGAATCGCTAAAATAAGTTATATCCTTTTCCTAATAGTTTGCTACAGCTCCCCCTAAATCCCCCAACACAGCGGGGGACTTTAATTGCGGTTCCCCCCAAGGCATTAATTGCGGTTGCCCCCAAGGGATTAATTGCGGTTCCCCCCAAGGGATTAATTGCGGTTCCCCCCAAGGCATTGGGGGTTAGGGGGGATCAGATTTGTAGCAATATTTTGGAGAATTGATATTATTATAAAATTAACGAGGATAATGCTTTTATGGTAGTTACTCTAGACCTCCATCCTACCGTTGAACTAACCGACGAGCAGTTCGAGAGAATTTGTCGGGCGAATCGAAATTTAAAATTGGAGCGAACTGCCAAAGGAGAATTAGTTATTATGGCTCTCACTGGCGGTGAAACAGGGAGACGGAATTTACGCTTAACAGGTCAACTTTGGTTTTGGAATCAACAAAGCAATCTTGGTGAAGGGTTTGACTCTTCCACAGGTTTTAGGCTTCCCAACGGTGCGATTCGTTCTCCCGATGCGGCTTGGGTAAGATTAGATCGTTGGCAAGCATTAACTTCAGAACAACGAAAAAAATTTGTTCCCCTTTGTCCCGATTTTGTAGTTGAACTAGCTTCTCCCAGCGATGAATTAGAAGATATTCGCGAAAAAATGCTAGAATATCTAGCAAATGGTTTGCGATTGGGTTGGTTAATCGATCCCTCAACCCAAACTGTAGAAATTTATCGCCCCAATCAACCTGTAGAAATTCTCAACCAACCTGCTACCCTATCGGGAGAAAATATCCTACCAGAATTTGTATTAAACTTAACCGGAATTTTAACCGATTAATCCCAGCGTGCAAAAATTACCCATGCACCTCAACACCTACGTCCAAGGAAACGGCTTCCCCATCCTCTGCTTACATGGTCATCCCGGATCGGGTAGCAGTATGTCCGTTTTTACCGATCATCTCTCTAAACGCTTCTTAACCCTCGCCCCTGACCTCCGTGGATACGGTCAAAGTCGCGTTAGGGGTAATTTTGACATGGAAGACCATTTAAGCGACTTAGAAGCGCTTCTAGACCGCTTTCAGATTGAAAAATGTTTGGTATTGGGATGGTCGCTGGGCGGCATTCTCGCCCTCGAATTAGCGCTGCGAAACCCAGAACGAGTCACGGGATTAATTTTAATCGCCACCGCCGCCCGCCCCTGGGGCAACCATCCGCCGATTAGTTGGCAGGATAATTTATATACTGGTTTGGCTTCAATTGTGAATCAAGTGCGACCAGGCTGGAAGTGGAATATCGAGACATTTGGCAAGCGATCGCTCTACCGCTACCTCATCCAACAGCATACCCCCACCGCCTACCGCTTACTCGCAAGAGAAGCAACGTCCGCCTACCTGCAAACTTCCCCTGCGGCGACGCGGGCGCTATCGGTAGCCCTCAAAGCAGGATACAATCGCCTGGAAGATTTATCCCAGATACAATGCCCCAGCTTGGTACTTGCTGGCGCGTGCGATCGCCACATCACCCCTGAGTCTAGTCTAGAAACCGCCCGCCACCTCAAAAACTGCGAATCGCAGTGCTATCCCAACACCGCCCACCTTTTCCCCTGGGAAATCCCAGATCTGGTGCTACAAGATATCGACCGCTGGATTAACCTACATAGTTTTTAGCCAGTTGTGTACAGGCGGGTTTTACCGAAAAATTGGGTTTAAAGCCCCGTCCTTCTAGGACGGCTTTTCTTAGATGTGCTACACTTACGCTAAGTGTGTTGGCGTAATTATCCTAGTTTTTGAGGCAAAGCTTGAAGGGGAAAAACAGCAGCATGAAAGGCT